>JBFHEW010000468.1:0-3108 GCA_041583955.1 Bacteroidia bacterium
CACGAAGAAAAAGAAGCTGTACAGTGGCGATAAGGAATTGAAAGACATTTCTGCTGCGCTTACGCCACAGAAAATGGAATTCATCAAGGCAGGTGGTTCTTACGCTGTTGTTTTCGGAAAGAAACTACAGACCATTGCCTGTAAGATATTGGGTATCGAAGTTCCTCAAGTATATGCCCCTTCAAAGGAGATATCTGTTGAAGGACAGGGTCTTACCGCTGTTGAGAAGATCTTCAACAGGAATGCTGTTGGAAACACTCCAGGTAAGATACTACATGCCGGATCGGATGTCCGTGTTGAAGTGAACATCGTTGGTTCTCAGGATACAACGGGACTCATGACATCACAGGAGTTGGAGAACATGGCGGCTACAGTGATCTCGCCAATTGTGGATGGTGCATATCAGTCTGGATGCCATACGGCTTCTGTTTGGGACGATAAGTCGAAGGCAAACATCCCTAGATTGATGAAGTTCATGAACGATTTCGGATTGATCACCGCCCGCGACCCGAAAGGCGTTTACCCGGCCATGACGGATGTGATCCACAAGGTCCTGAATGACATCACGGTAAGTGATTGGGATATCATCATCGGTGGAGATTCCCACACCAGAATGTCTAAGGGTGTGGCCTTTGGTGCCGACTCAGGAACGGTTGCGCTTGCATTGGCAACTGGCGAAGCCACCATGCCGATCCCGCAATCGGTGAAGGTGACCTTTAAAGGTCAAATGAGAAGTTACATGGACTTCCGCGATGTAGTGCATGCCACGCAACAACAGATGCTGAAGCAGTTCGGTGGTGAAAACGTGTTCCAAGGGAGGGTAATTGAGGTTCATATCGGAACCTTGACTTCTGATCAGGCATTCACCTTCACTGACTGGACAGCAGAAATGAAGGCAAAGGCCTCTATCTGTATCTCAGAAGATGAAACGCTCATCCAATCGTTGGAAATTGCGAAGTCGCGCATCCAGATCATGATCGATAAAGGAATGGATAACGGTAAGCAGGTCCTTCAGGGATTGATTGATAAGGCTGAGCGAAGAATAGCCGAGATCAGATCTGGAGCCAACCCTACGCTAAAACCAGATGCCAATGCAAAGTATTATGCGGAGGTGGTCATTGACCTTGACGAGATCGCTGAGCCGATGATCGCAGACCCGGATGTGAACAACGAAGATGTTTCGAAACGATACACACATGACACCATCCGTCCGTTGTCATTCTACGAAGGCACTAAAAAGGTGGATCTGGGATTCATTGGGTCGTGCATGGTTCATAAAGGAGACATGAAGATCCTGGCTCAAATGCTCAAGAACATTGAGGCGCAGCAAGGAAAAGTGGAATTCAAAGCTCCATTGGTGGTAGCGCCTCCCACATATAATATCGTTGACGAACTGAAAGCCGAAGGCGATTGGGAAGTTCTCGTGAAATACGCAGGATTCGTATTTGACGATAATGCTCCGAAAGCAACAGCCCGTACCAAGTACGAGAACAAGCTTTATCTCGAGCGTCCAGGCTGCAACCTTTGCATGGGTAACCAGGAAAAAGCGGAGCCAGGCGATACCGTGATGGCCACTTCAACACGTTTGTTCCAAGGAAGGGTTGTGAAGGACTCAAGCGAGAAGAAAGGAGAATCGTTGTTGTCTTCAACCCCAGTTGTAGTGTTATCTACCGTATTAGGAAGGACTCCGACAATGGAAGAGTATGAAGCAGCGGTCAATGGCATCGTACTGACGCGATTCAAGCCTTCAGCAAAAGATCTGGTACTTGCCTGATCGGTATTGATGAAATGATAAGAGACCCGAGCCGCGTAGGCTCGGGTTTTTTTGTGCCTTTTTCTTTGTCTGATCGCATCATAATTACATGCGACCGATCGAACTAGAACCTAATTTCAGTTGTTGAAATTACACGCGGTAGAATTTGTATTTCTGCAAAGCATTCTTACATTAACACCAACTACTTTAAAATAATTTTGAACTATGGCAGCATTTGATTTGGATATGATAAAGGAAGTGTATGCTCGTTACCCCAAGCGTATCGCAGCAGCACGGAAAGCAGTGGGCAAGCCACTTACGTTGGCCGAGAAGATCCTCTACACCCATTTGTGGGATGGAGAAGCAACGCAGGCGCACGAAAGAGGTAAGTCGTATGTAGACTTCGACCCGGACAGGGTTGCCATGCAGGATGCAACGGCACAAATGGCCTTACTGCAGTTCATGCAAGCGGGTAAGAAAAAGGTGGCTGTTCCGTCAACGGTGCATTGCGATCACTTGATCCAGGCACGGGTAGGTGCAACTGCCGACCTTCAAGAAGCAATGAACAAAAGTTCTGAGGTTTTCAATTTTCTTGAGAGCGTTTCAAACAAGTACGGTATCGGTTTCTGGAAACCGGGTGCAGGTATCATTCATCAGGTAGTGCTGGAAAACTACGCTTTTCCTGGGGGGATGATGATCGGAACCGATAGTCACACGGTAAATGCCGGTGGCCTCGGAATGGTGGCCATTGGAGTTGGTGGTGCCGATGCGGTAGATGTAATGGCCGGAATGCCTTGGGAATTGAAGTTTCCCAAATTGATCGGTGTGAAGTTGACAGGAAAACTGAACGGTTGGACTGCCCCGAAGGATGTGATTCTGAAGGTGGCGGGCATTCTTACTGTGAAAGGTGGAACCGGTGCGATCGTTGAGTATTTCGGAGAAGGTGCCAAAAGCATGTCGTGTACCGGAAAAGGAACCATTTGTAACATGGGAGCGGAGATCGGTGCCACTACTTCAACTTTCGGGTATGACGAAAGCATGGAGCGATACCTGCGCGCCACAGGCCGTGCAGATGTTGCCGAACTGGCAAACGGGATAAAAGATCATTTGACCGGAGATGATGAGGTTTATGAAGATCCACATAAGTACTTCGATCAAGTGATAGAGATCGATCTGTCTACCCTTTCGCCATACATCAATGGTCCGTTCACACCGGATCTGGCCACACCGGTTGCAGAAATGAAAGAAGCTTCGGCCAAGGCCGGATGGCCAACCGAAGTGGAGTGGGGATTGATCGGTTCGTGTACCAACTCTTCCTATGAGGATATCTCAAGAGCATGTTCCATTGCGGAAGA
>JBFHEW010000469.1:0-3105 GCA_041583955.1 Bacteroidia bacterium
GAACCGGATGTTCCACATTTACGCAGGGAACGGAGCCAATCATTTCCTACAGAACTATTATTCCATTCCGAATCTGCCGTTCCGCACAGAATTCAACGCTTCAGAATATTTCCCAAAGGGATTTCCAAGAACCGTGAAAGACGAGGAATTCGCTACGGTGGTCGCATCCACCCTTGGAAGCGCGGAAACGATTCCAGAAGAAGCCTCGCTGCGTGTGGAGATGGAACTGAAACTGAACAGCGATGCCACTTTCGACCTGCGAAAAGCAAACGTTTTCAGTACCATGTCGAATGAGCTGAACCAAGAACAGACTGAGCTGCTAAAAGCTGCCATCCAGAAGACCGAACTTCAAACATCCTTGCTACCTCCCGATCATCCGGCCTGGATATTCAGCGGCAATTTCTGGCTGAAGTGATCACTCGGTTCTCACTTTCATGACCTGCAATCGGGGCAAGGCCAGCACCAGCGGAACAACGGATATGAGGATGAACCCTCCGCAGATCATATAGCTGTAAACGATATTGTTCGATGCCGAAAAGAACGGCATGGAGAAGATGGTGATGAGCACGCCCCTACTGGCAATGTTGTAGATGTAGAAAATGCTGTTGGCCCTACCGATGATGTTGTTGGGTACGTGGTGGAACAGGAAAGTGACCCTCGTTATGCGTGTGCCGGCATTTGTAAAGCCTATAAGCACCGAAAAGAGGTAGAAACCTATAATGCTTTTTGTGAAAGCAATGACCGCAAACGAGGTACCCGCCACCAACATCAGCAGCACAATCGTCTTGGCAGGTGCCAGATTCCGCGTCAATCGCATGGTCAACAGACCCGCGATCAGACTGCCCAGAGCAAAATACACCTCACTGCTAGCATACACATCAGCCCCGGCCTCGAGCTGGTTATCAACAAAAATGGGAAGCAGAAACTGAACCTCCACCAGCAACACCACAAAAATGGAATACGAGGCCAGCCCGAACACCAGTAGTTCCTTATTGAGCATCAGAAACCTCCAGCCACGCTGAAATCTGACGAGGATCTTCTCCATATCAATCGGTAGTGGATTATGATCGACATACTTGATGAACGGGATGATGCACGCAGCAAGCGCGTAGGTGCTGGCGTCAAGTAGGAATATGTCCCAGATCCGCCATCGTTCGATCTCAAACGGAAATACGATCTGAAAACCCAACAGATCGATGGCCCCACCGGTGGTTCCGGAAAGAAGAACCGCTCCGAACGCACCGGAAAGCACATTGGTGCTCTGCCCCAACACCTCTATCATGGAGTTGACGCGGCCGTAATCGCCTCGGGCGGCCAACTGCTGCGAAAAGGCGTAGAGGTTGGGGTAATGGATATTGAACCCGAAAAAGGTGAAAACGAAGATCGCGGCAACCAACCAGATAGGTGCTTCCTGATACACCTCCCCGTATGCTCCGGCAGCGCCAAGAACCACACATCCCACCACCGAGGATATCCAGAAGATGTTCTTGCGCGGATAACGGTCAATGAGGGTTCCGGCAAAAAGGCTCCAGAAAATACTGACGAATGTGGCCACGGCCAGTACTTGCCCGAAAACCACCGATTCGTTGACAATAGATGCGAAATACCACGGAATGGAGAGCATGGTGATGCCCTGAGCAAAGCTCGACACCACATGCGAGGTGAACAGAAGAGCGAGTGCGCGTTTGTTTTCCATTGAAACGTGCGCAAAGCTACATTTACTCGTAAGCCAAAACCCAACCGATGCAAGTTTGACATTCGAAAAAACAACTGCTCCGCAGCCCATACTTTTTGGGTGTCCGTTACTCGATACTCACATGTTGTGTTAATTTTCGGACATGGAATCGGGTCCAAAGGAGGCGCTTGAAAAACTCAGGAAATACTGCGCCTATCAAGAACGTAGTCATGCGGATGTGAACCAGAAAATGTGGGACCTGAAACTCCCTATGGAGTGGCGTGACGATATCGTTCTAGCCTTGATGAAAGAGAATTTCCTCAACGAAGAACGCTTTGCCCGAACCTATGCCAGAGGCAAATTCAACATCAAGAAATGGGGAAAGGTGAAGATCACAGAGGGGCTGAAAAAGCACGAAGTGAGTAAAAAGTGCATCCAGTTGGCATTGACCGAAATCGATGAAGATGAATATCAGAAGGTTTTACGTCAGACCATTGAAGACAAGCGTGCCGACCTGAAAGAGAAGAACCCTTGGAAACGCAGGTCGGCCATCTATCGGTTCGCCTTGCAACGAGGGTTTGAGAGCTCTCTGATACAGGAAGAGATGAAACGATACGAGGACCGATCGGGAGGCAGAAGCTAAGAATGCCCGAATCATCATTGCATATTCGCATTCATTCGTAAATCGCACCTGCCAATCGTACATTTGCGGCTTCATTGAAAATCAACTAATGATCACAAGCGATCAACTCAATAATCTTAAAAAGCGCCTTGCCGACCTCAGAGGCTATTTGGAAATAGACCGCAAGTTGCGCGAAATTGAAGAAGAGACGCAGACCACTTTGTCTCCCGGTTTTTGGGACGACCCCAAAAAGGCAGAGGAGCTGATGAAGAAAACCAACGCCAAAAAGGAGTGGACCAAGGCATATGCAAAGACAGAAACCGCGTTGGAAGACCTGGTGGTGCTCTACGATTTCCAGAAGGAGGGAGAAGCTTCTGAAGAAGAGGTGAACGCTCAGGAAGAACTCTTCACCGATCTACTGGAAGACCTCGAATTCAGAAACATGCTGGGAGATGAAGGAGATGAGTTGAATGCTGTGCTAGAGATCAATTCGGGTGCTGGCGGAACAGAAAGTTGCGATTGGGCGGGCATGTTGATGCGTATGTACATCATGTGGGCCGAGAAGAATGGCTTCAAGGTTACTGAGAACGACATTCAGGAAGACGACATTGCAGGAATCCGTTCGTGCTCGCTTCAGATCGAAGGAGAATACGCCTACGGAAACCTCAAAGGAGAGAACGGAGTGCACCGGTTGGTACGCATCTCCCCGTTCGATAGCAACGCCAGGAGACATACCTCGTTTGCCTCGGTGTTCGTTTACCCGGTTGTTGATGACTCCATCAACATTGAAATAAACCCGGCCGACATC
>JBFHEW010000470.1:0-3104 GCA_041583955.1 Bacteroidia bacterium
CTTACCAACTACTGCGGCAAATGGATCCATCATTCGGGATGGTACCCCGACACCAAGCTCCGCATGTTCAACCGTACCAAAGACGATTGGCAGGGCGAAGTGCACGAAAAACCGACAGTTGATCCTGCCACGGTGCGAAAACTGAAGGGCGATCTGCTCCATTACAGTTATCATTCGGTAAGCGATCACGTGAAACGGATAGACACGTATTCCACTTTGGGAGCGAAGGAGCTGTTTGCAAAAGGGAAGAAGGCAGACCTTATCAAGATCCTCTTCAATCCATGGCTAAAGTTCAATAAGATGTTCTTCTTGCGCCTTGGGTTCCTAGATGGAATGGAAGGTTTCACCATAGCGCTTATTACTGCCTACGGTACGTTTTTGAAATACATCAAGCTCCATTACCTGGTCAAGGACAAACATTGATGAAATTCTCCATCCTCATTCCTACCTGGAATAATCTGGCCTTTCTGAAGTGCTGTGTAGAAAGCATTCGGAAGAATTCGAGTCAAGCGCACGAGATCCTTGTATTTGTGAACGAAGGCACAGATGGAACGGTGGATTGGTGTCGTGCTCAAGGGCTCGGGTTCATCCATTCTGAAGCGAATGTTGGTGTTTGCACGGCACTCAACGCCCTCTTCGCCCTCTCTTCAAACGACATCATCTGTTATGTGAATGATGACATGTACCTGTGCCCGGATTGGGACCGTCCGCTTATGGAAGAGATCACGGAACTCGGTCATGATCGCTTTTATCTCAGTGCCACCATGATAGAGCCTGAGGATACCGGCAATCCATGTGTGTTGGCACCTTTCCCATTCGGCAAGAGCCCGAATGAATTCGATGAGGATGCGCTGCTTGCTGCGCTACCGGAAATGACCAAGAACGATTGGTCGGGGTCTACCTGGCCACCGAACCTCATGCATCGTAGCATGTGGGAGGCCATTGGAGGTTATGGAGAGGAGTTCAGCCCGGGACTTTATTCAGACCCTGATGTGAGCATGAAACTGTGGAATGCAGGCGTGCGGGTTTTCAAGGGATCGGGCCGAAGTCGTGCATACCACTTCATGTCACGGTCTACAGGCAGGGTCAAGATGAACGATGGGAAGAAGACATTCCTCAAGAAATGGGGGGTAAGTTCATCATGGTTCGTGAAAGAAGTGCTGCAGCAGGGAAAACCATACGTGGGTCCTTTACCGGAGAAGAAGATCAGCCCCAACCTGAAAGACAGGCTGAAACGGATGATGCTTTAGTCGCTCACCTCTGCAAATTCTCTTCGAATGATGAGAAAAGCATTGAAAAATGCGAAAAGCGTTACTCCCGACTGGCGATCGAAGGTGTTGTCTGACAGGAAGGAGACCACCATGAGCAGTACGAACGCAACGTACAGGTAATCTTTCCTGTAAATGAATAGCGGATAGGCCAACGTAAATACGAACCAAACGAACCCGAAGACCCCAAGCGTTATCCCGATGGTGAGGAATTGGTTGTGCGAAATGCCTTGGAATTTTTCAAGCATTCCCCGGTCATCCTTCAGATAGGCATGCCTGTAGGCGTCAAAAACATCGCCTGTGCCAACTCCCAGCCACAGGTTTTCCTTCAGAATGGACCATCCTACCTCCAGATAGATCCACCGCTGTAGGGCCGAGGAGTTGTTGGCATTCTTCTGCCAGGAATATTCTTCCAAGGCCCAGAAGAACTGGTCGATCCTGCGGGAGACGCCTATCTTATCGGTGTAAAGATGATTGGTATAGCCGTGTTCGATATGCTGGATGTCGAGTTCGGTGAGCTGATGAACACCTACAGAGTCTTTGAGCAACCCTTTTGACGTCATGTAGCGGATGGCTGTGAATTTTATGGGCTGTCCTTTGCGGTCGTTTTCCTCAAACCCGATGCTGCTTCTGGTGGGCCACTCTGTTTCAAGCTCCTTCCAACACACGAAATTCCAAACGCGGTGTCCATTCTCGCGATAGCGTATATCGCTCTGATGGCTGTAATAGTTCCCGTTGACGGTCTTTACGGTCAGCGAACGATAATCGAACGGAACTTCTTGAGCGTGATTGTCTTTGATGCTTTTGACGTAGAGGGTGGTTGCAACCAGAAGGACGCCTACACTGACCGAAGCGCCTATCTTCAGCAAGCGACCTTGCTTCTGAAAAAGAACTTTAGTCATACTGAATACCAACGCAACGGCAAAGGCAAAGTAGGCGGTAACTGCTTGCAGAATGATGAGGAACCACACGATCCAAAGCATGGCGGCCACACAGATGAGTTTTTCGGCCACGGACCATTCACTCCTTTTCAGAAAAAGAAAGTAGGCCAGAATGAAGAACGATAGGGTGAGCATGAGCCCGAATCGGATATGCGAAATGAAGACCGAGATGTGACGGTTGTTTATCAGCTCCCCGCCCCAGATCTCCATGTATCGCGCCATGCCGAAAACCGTACCCGCCAAGCATGCTGCTACAAAGAGCAAGAGAATTTCCTGCTGCTTGCCTTTGCTTGGCATTTTGCTTGAGAACAGCAGGAAAGGCATGAGAAAAAGAGGCAGTTTCACCCGCAGTTCCTTCAGTCCCTGATCCAGGTTTTCGGTATAGAGCATACCCACACAGAACAGCACGAACAACGAGCTTATGGAGAGCGAAAGAGGATCGGTGAAAAACTGTTTGACACGCTTCGTATAGTGGCCTTCCCAAAGCCAATTCCCTGCAAGGACAAACATCCCAACACTTACAAGGAATACGGAAAGCGGCAATCCGATGGCGATCATGGCCATGCCCCAAAAGGCAATGGCCCTGTGCTGGCTATCGGTCAGTTTGGGCATGAGCTCAGGTGCGGTATCGGACGCATCAATGCGTGCTGGTATCGGAGAGGATCCGCTTGTATTCGTTTTCGTTGGCCAGGATCTCCAATGCTTTCTTCACATCCAGGTCGTTTTCCAACATGGATTCTATCCGTCCCTTTTGGAAGTAATAACGGGATACGATCTCGCTGCGGAGCAGTTCTTTGATCTCGTCCTTGAATTCTTCCATATCCTTGGTCTTATTGTGATGGACCTTGGCCTCCAATGCCACATATTCCGCCTCAATGCGTTTGAAGTATTTCTC
>JBFHEW010000471.1:0-3075 GCA_041583955.1 Bacteroidia bacterium
CACCAGGCCCCAGACCATTCCAAGCGGAATACCGTTGGCGAACAAGAAAAGGAACTTGAGCTTTTCCGGAACTACCGCAAATCCCAACAGGGCCAATTCGGCAATGCCGATCAACACCAAAATGGCCAACCCTCGTCTGTCACGGCCCATTTCGGAAACCACCTTGATGCCGATGAATTTGGAGAACGTATAACCAATGACCTGCGCAATAACAATGGCCGATTTGAACGAAAGTCCGAACAGGTCCTCCACTCCATCAAAACTTGCGGCCGAAAAAGGTTTGCGGAACGCATACATGCACGAATACGTGGAGAATGCGGCAACTATGGCATAGAGCGAAAGGACAAATCCATTCGAATTGGCCAACCACTTGGTAATGCTGTTTCCGAGATGCTTCAAGCCGACAGGTTCAGGAAAATAAAGGTCGGCAACATGGCATTATTCTTTGATCAGATGTCGTATCCGTCCTTGTTCAATCCGACCTCCGACCACTGACCATCGATCAGTATCACGCAGCTGTCGTAGCCGACATCCAGAAGAAGTTCTGAAGCGGTCTCAAACTCGCCCAGTATCTCATCCGGAGTGTGCCCATCACTGTTTATCTGAACCGGAATATCGAGTTTCAACGCCTCTTCCAGCACCCACCTGCTCGGGTAGGTTCCATTAGCGCGTTTCTTGTACAGACCACGCGTGTTCACTTCCATGATAGCATCGGTCTTTGCAATGGCTTCAAGGGTTTGCATCATCTCATCGCGGTACCATTTCTCGTCTTCGGAGAAGAAATGCTCCTTCAGATTCTGCATTTTGATCTTGTCCAGATGGCCGATGATCTCCGGACAATCTTCTTCGAGCATTTCGCGCGTCAACTCGAAATACCGCCTTACGGCAGTCTCCACGTTTCCGTCAAATATCTCAAAGAGTCCTTTCTTGAAGGTTTCCAGGGTGCCATCGATCTCCCATCCTTTTCCGCCCGTAAAACTGTCTACGAAGTGGATGGAACCCACCGCGTAATCCAGTCCGGCCGTTTGGAGAAAATCGGCTGTCGGTCCCATCTTATCAGGTATGTAATCCACTTCCAGACCGAGCAGTATCTCAATCCTGTCTTCGTATTTCTTCTGTAGCCTGTAGATCTCGTCCACGTAGCCTTCGAGGTCTTCAATTTTCATTGCCCATTTACAATCGAAGAATGGAATGGGCGCATGTGATGAAAACCCGTAGGTAGGCATTCCTAGCGCAATGGCTTTTCGGATATAATCTTCGGGGGCGTTTGTTCCGTCACAGTAGTTGGTGTGACTGTGGTAATTCGTCCAGGACATGTCTAAAAATAAGCGGAATAACAGATAAACTGATGAATAATCAACTTTTAAAGTGCTAAATGAGGATTTCTATATCTACGATTGTGATGACAATTGATTGCTGGCAGTCTTGATTGAAGTGAAGAGAATAGCATTCAATTCCTCGCTTTCTTTAGAAACGAGTTCAATTTCTGAAGTACTAGCGATTTTGGTCAACTGCATTATTCTAAGATTGACAGACGTTTCACGCAATTCCTTCTGACAAAGTTTCAATTTGTGAACGAAGTCTTTCCGCGATTCGGCAGCTTGTGCCTCGGCATAGATCAATGCAGGAGCGCTTCCTGAGCGCAAAATCTGCCCACCAAAATAGCGGGCTTCTTTGCTTTCCGACAACTTTCTTACAAGTTCAATGATACTCACTGAAAAGTTTATCAAGCGTTCTTGCAGATCGTATTTCCCGTTGATAGACATGAATGATGTAGGAAAGATAAATTGTTTTCAGTTTGGTGAGCCACTTTTTCTGTTTCTCGGTTGGGTATTCATCTGTTTTTCAGATGACTCACGGCCAATTTCCTGTAAATGTTCATATCGGGTAAGGGCAGGTCGGTCTCCTTGGCCATTTCGTCCCAATGACGCATGCGGATGATGGTTTTGAACAGCGGGTCGTTTTCAAACGCTGCGGCTTCGTCTGAGGTCATAGGGCCTCCTTGGTATCCGAGCGTCCTTTTGGATGCTTCTGACAGTTTGGTGTAATACTCCGTATCTGCAAAGCAGAGGTATCGCTTGGCTGCCACATGACTTTGCACGAGTGTGGCGATCTTCTCAGAAAAACCCCTTGCGCGGAGGAAATCCGCACCGAGTTTTTCGTGTTCCATCACGCCATAGGCGCCCATTGAGGGCCTGTCTCCGTTCATTTCGCACAGGTGACCTATGTCGTGGAAAAGGGCTGCAAGTATCACGTCAGAATCATAACCCTCGTTCTGGGCCAATTGTGCAGCCTGGCAGGCATGTTCGAGTTGGGAGATGTCTTCTCCGATGTAATCGGCACCGCCATGTTCCGAGAAGAGGCCGAAAACCTCTTCCACAACGGTTTCAACGGAAACCTTAGGCATCTGCCAACTGAAGCTTCTCGATCAAGAAGCCTTTCAGGTGTCCTACTGTTGGAAGCAATCCATCGTTGTCCAACCGTTCGAGTTCTTCTTTGGTGTGTGAGCCGTTGGTGACCCCTAAGCTGAAGAGGCACTTGGCGTTACGTCCCTCGGCCAGATCGACCGGGGTATCTCCCACCTTCACCACTTTCTTAGGGTCGGTGATACCGAACTGCTTCATTGCCTTCTGTATCATGAACGGGTGAGGGCGGCCTTTGGCAACCTCGTCAGAGGTTATGGACATATCAATGAACGAATCTCCGGTGGAAACATAGTTCTCATCCAAACCTTCGTCCCAACCCAGGTTTTCAAGAATGATGTCGGTCACTTCGCGATAAAACCCGGTGTTCAGCACCACTTTCACGCCATTCTCGCGCAGCCAGTTGATGACCTCCACTGCTCCTTCGGTCGGGTGCTGCTTGGTGTTCTCGTAGTGTGCCTCCAGCAGGTCTCGGAATGTGTAGTACGATTCTTCCACTTTATCTTCAAGGTCAGGATGGTTTTCGCCAAGCTTCCTTCTCCAAAAGGTTTGAAACACCGCGATCTTGGACCAACCCATCATGGCATTGATCTGCGGACGTGTAACGTTCAATCCATTCTGTACGCAAGCTTCAAGAAAACAATCCTCGATC
>JBFHEW010000472.1:0-3071 GCA_041583955.1 Bacteroidia bacterium
GTTCCACGATACCTCTGCCTGAAGATCTTCCAGCACGTTCACCTGTCGCGAATTCGCCAAGAGCGAGCTGCTTTCTGCAAACACATTGGATGCGCGGTAACCTCGGCCACCGGTCAATCGGAGAACCGTGTTCTCGGTCGGATTGTACTTCAGATGCAAGCGTGGCGTGTAAAACCAACCGAAATAGCTGTTGTAATCTGCACGGAAACCAGCCACGGCCGAAAATTTCGTGTCAATGATGAAGGTGTACTCGGCAAACGCACCAGGCACCAACTCTTCACGCACGAATGAGCTATCGTTATATGCTTGGTCGAAATTGTCGTAGTTGAAAGACAGACCAGCCTTTAGCTGATGCTTGTCCTCATTCCAACCTTTCATCCAGATCAGGTTTGAGTTGATGCTTTTCTGCACGCCTTCGTACGTTTTCAGCCCGAAATAGGATTGCTGGTCGTGATAGCGCCAGTTGGTGATCAACGCCAAACTCATGTCCTTTCCACTAAAAACGTAGCCCGTTTTGCTATGCACATTCGCCAAGCGATTGGTGATCTCGATGCCGTATGGTTTGTTCGTTGCGATTCCTTCACTGGGGCGAAACCCTATCTGGCCTCCAATTTTATTGTCATAGAGTCCGTGCAGAACGATCTGCCCCATGATGTTCTTACCCGTGAACCGCCAGCGGTTGAAAACGTTGTACTGCTGCGAACGCGGAATGTCAAGAAAACCATCCTTGTTCATGTCGTTTTCACGCAGAATGGTACTGGCATGAGCGTTGATGTTCATGCCCACTTTCTCGTTGAAAACATAGCCGGATTGGATGTTTGCTTCAATTCGACCACCCGTGTTTCCGTACACGTTCACGAACAACTTTTCGGCCTGATCGGGTTTGAAGTACTCGAGATTGATCTGTCCGACCATGCTTTCGTATCCGTTGGAAACCGACCCGGGTCCTTTTATGATCTGAATGCTCTCAATCCAGGTTCCAGGCACGAAACCAAGTCCGTAGTTGGAAGTGAGTCCACGGATCAGCGGTACATTCTCTGTTTGTATCTGTGTGTAAACACCATCTAAGCCGAGCATCTGAATTTTCTTGGCTCCAGACACAGCATCGGTGAAAACCACGTCCACCGAAGCGTTGGTCTCAAAGCTTTCGCTCAGATTGCAGCAAGCGGCTTTGGTCAGCTCCATACTGCTGATGTTTTCGGCAATTACGGGGTCAAGCAACATGAAACTGCTGCCCTGTTGCCGTTCGGTTACGGTTACCTCACTTAATTGGACAGATGGCTTTAGAAGAACTTTGATGGCCTTCTTGTCGCTTTTCACCAAAACGGTGTCTGATTCGTAACCGACAAAGCTTGCCACCAACTTGGCAGGGAATGCATCCGGAGTAGCAATACTGAACTCTCCGTTCGGATCTGTTGCCGTTCCGATCGTAGTGCCCAGCCAAAAAACACTGGCGCCAACGAGAGATGTGCTTTCGCTTTCTCCTTTTTCCTGAACGGTTCCTCGGACTGTTTGCCCTCGGGCGTTGAATATGATGAGCGCTTGCCATAATGCAAGCAGAAATATTTTTTTCATGATTACAGTTTTGATTAGAAAATATGAGCTCCGCCAATAGACAGGAGCCATCAAAACTGTGGTATCAGATAAGGAAGGTTTCGAGTAGGATGTGCCGCTCTACCGAGGGTAGAATATCCGGTTCTTCAACCAGATGAAAGCAACAACTTTCAGCACAATTGAAAGATGCGAATAATTCCTTTACAGGGATGAATCTGAAAGCGGAGGCAATCTGCTTTGTATTGGTTTCTGTTGCCGTGGCAGGCACATCGTCCTTGAAATAGAAGCTGTCGTAATCGCAACAAGACCGTGAGAAGCCGTAGTCATCACCAGAATCACAAACGTCAGAGCAACTGTCAATGGTCTTATTGATGGCCAGTTTATGTTCGCCACTCATTCCGCAAACCATATGGTCCACGAAAACGCCCATGCTGCTTAGCAACACAAGTAGCGATAAGACGAATGACGATATGGCTTTTAGCACTTTCACGTTACAAAGATACGAATCTTACACACCAAGGTTTGTTCGGAAGAGTTTAACGGCAATGGCCAACAGAATGATTCCGAACACTTTCCTTAACACATTGATTCCGCCTTTTCCTAAGAAACGCTCAATGTGCTTGGTTGTTTTAAGAACCAGATAAACCAGCCCGATATTGATGAAAATGGCGACCAGAATATTGACCACTTCATATTCGGCCCGTAGCGACAAAAGCGTAGTAAGTGTACCTGCTCCGGCAATGAGCGGAAATGCCAGAGGAACCACCGAGGCGGTGGAAGGGCTGTCGTCTTCCTTGTAAAGCTGAATACCAAGGATCATCTCCAACGCAATGAAAAAGATAACGAGCGAACCAGCAATGGCAAAATCGCTCACCCCGATACCTATCAAATTCAGCATGCTTTTGCCGATGAATAGGAATACGACCATTAGCACGAGGGCTACAATGGTTGCAAGACCTGAACGAATGTGTCCATTCTTTTGTCTTAGCTGAATGATGACCGGAACGCTGCCTATGATGTCGATGACAGCAAAAAGGATCATTGTGGCGGTTACGATCTCTTTGAAATTCAAATGCATGGCCTGTTTTTTTAAATGGCGCGCAAAAGTAGATTTCGTGTGTTGCTGAGCAACCCTTTAAATGTTAAAAGACTGTTAACCGAACAATTGGGCGAAAACGTCATTGACCTTAGATACTGCCACCACCTCAATTCCCTTGGTTTTCATCACATTGGCATCTGCGTTGCGTTTGGAAATGAAGATGCGCTTCATTCCCATTTTAGAAGCTTCCTCAATGCGTTGCTCAATGTGGTTGACTGGACGGATCTCTCCGCTGAGGCCCACTTCTGCCGCAAAGCAATTGTCTGGCTGTATAGGCAGGTCGGCATTTGATGACAGGATGGCGCAGATAACGCCAAGATCCATTGCCGGGTCATCCACCTTCAACCCGCCCGTGATATTCAGGAAAACATCTTTCGATCCCAGATTGAAGCCGCAGCGTTTCTCCAGAACCGCAAGA
>JBFHEW010000473.1:0-3070 GCA_041583955.1 Bacteroidia bacterium
ATGATCTTGTTCTTCTTTTCCAAGCCACCGATTATCCGGTCAACGGCATCCAGGAAATCCTGTTTTTCAACCTTCTGCTTATCGTTACGTGCAGCAATAAGGGCTGCCTCGTTGCATAGGTTGGCAATATCAGCCCCCGAGAATCCAGGGGTCTGTTTCCCTAGGAATTCAACATCCACATCCTCGCCCAGCTTCAATGGCTTCAGGTGCACCTTGAAAATCTGTATACGTTCTTTCAGATCGGGCATATCAACCAATATCTGACGGTCGAATCGGCCGGCACGCATCAACGCTCTATCCAGAATATCCGCTCTGTTGGTAGCTGCCAGAATGATGACCCCACTGTTGGTTCCGAAACCATCCATTTCGGTAAGCAACTGGTTTAGCGTGTTTTCGCGTTCATCGTTGGCTCCCTGCGATATGCTCTTACCTCGGGCACGGCCAATGGCATCGATCTCATCAATGAAGATGATGGCCGGAGCTTTCTCCTTTGCCTGCTTGAAAAGGTCGCGGACACGGCTTGCACCTACCCCTACGAACATCTCCACGAAATCGGAACCCGAAAGCGAAAAGAAAGGGACTTTGGCTTCGCCTGCCACCGCTTTGGCAAGCAAGGTCTTACCGGTTCCCGGAGGGCCTACAAGTAACGCTCCTTTCGGAATCTTGGCTCCGAGGTCGGTATATTTCTTCGGGCTCTTGAGGAATTCAACGATCTCTTTGATCTCCACTTTCGCTTCATCCAATCCGGCAACGTCATCAAACGTTACGTTCACCTTGGTATCGCCTTCAAAAAGCTGTGCTTTTGATTTACCGATATTGAATATCTGTGCACCTCCTCCTGCTCCTCCACTCATTCTGCGCATCAGGAATATCCATACACCAATGATGAGCACGAAAGGCAAGATCCACATGATGAAATCACCACCCCAGTTCTTGCGGGTTTCGTTACGAACGTCCACTTTCTGTTCGGCAGGGAAATCCTGTTGCCATTCCTGAAGGTTCTTCTCAAAGTTCTGAAGGTCACCTATCTGATACGTGTAATGTGGCCCCGGATTGAGCGATGTTCCGAACGGGCGCTCCTTCACACCTTTATACTTCTCGTCCGATTTAAGGGCCTCAGGTTCGATGTAGATCTCGGCTATTTCCCTGTTCACCACCACCAGTTCTTTCACGTCCTTATCAAGGATCATTTCCTTGAATTCGGAAGAAGAAAGTGACTGCTGCTCGCTAGCTACATCGGGAAGTATCGTCATGGCCAAAAAAGCCACCGCTATGATCACATAGACCCAGTAGAAATTGAAATTGAACTCAAATTCAAACCGACTTTTCTTCGGTTTCTTGTCCTTACCTTTTTCAGAACCTTTTTTCTGTTTGTTATCCTTTTCTGACATTCTCTTATTCTTTTGGCCTAGGCCACTTCATCATATTCCTTTACTACCGCATCGGCCCAAAGACCTTCAATGTTGTAATGCTCTCTGGTTGATCGTTGAAAAATATGAACTACCACGTTCACATAATCCAATAACACCCATTCTGCATTGGTTGTTCCTTCCACATGCCAAGGTTTATCTTTAAGCGTCTTTCGTACCTCCTCCTCTACACTGCCGGCCAATGCATTGACATGCGTGTTGGAGTCTCCGCTGCAAACGACATAGAAATCGGTTACCGCGTTCTCAATTTCACGAAGATCAAGCGTAACGATGCGTTTCCCCTTTTTTTCCAATAGACCATTGATGATCTCTTCCACTAGTTTCTCTGTTGCCGCTTTGCGGGATGTTTTCTTCATTCGGGGATTTTAGAATTTGCAAATTTACCATTTAATACTCCTTTCAATTGATTGAAAATCTATTCATAGGAAGCACTGTGATCCATTTGGAACGGATTGATTCTTCCAACAACTATGCCCGACAGCTTGTTCGCGACAAAATGCCCATTGAGGGAACGGTTGTAGTAGCAGATGAACAGACGAATGGTCGTGGTCAACGCTCCAATTCGTGGATAACCCAACCTAAAATGAACCTCACTTGCTCCTACATTCTGAAACCTGTCTTTTTGGCAGCTAAAGACCAATTCCTGTTGAGCGTGGCGGTTTCTTTGGCCCTGTTGGACACGGTTGCTGAACTGATGCAGGACGACTCAAATAAAATCCAGGTCAAGTGGCCCAACGACCTGATGTTTGACGGCAAGAAGATTGCCGGCATACTGATAGAGAACATGCTGCGTGGGAGCAATCTTGACGTTTCCATCGTTGGAATCGGATTGAACGTGAATCAGATCGACTTTCCGATTGGTTTGAATGCCACCTCCATACGGTCGGCAAATGGCCAGGCACATGCATTGGATAGCGTGCTTCGTTTACTTAATGGCAAACTTGGGAAATACTACCTGCAACTGAGAGAAAGAAGGTTTGAAGCGCTTTTAGGGCAGTTCAATGCGAACCTGTTCTGCGCTTCGGAACGAATAACCCTAAGTATTGATAACGTGCAAGAGAACGTAAAAGTGATAAAGACTCTCCGAACCGGAGAACTTGAACTGGAGCGTGCCGATGGAACGCGGACGTTACACATGCATCACGAAATAGATTGGTTGCTCCGATCTTGAACAATCAACCAAACGTCCTTTCCTAGTAGCGGATGGCACTGAAATGCCCATTGCTCTACCTTCTCGAACGCCAGTTGCCATTCTTCGGTTTTCCAGCGCCTGTGGGCTTCGGCTTCGGCTTCTTCTGCGAATTCTGGTTGCGTGGTGGACGCTGCCCTTGCTGCTTCTTTTCCGGTGCAGTTTCGGGGTCGTTCGGTTCGAATCCTGGAAGAATCTCTCTCGCAAGCTGTTCGTTCAGCAGTTTTTCAATGCCTTTCACGTAATCCACTTCGTCACCACCAACAAGCGAAATCGCCTCTCCCGTTGCTCCTGCTCTTCCTGTTCTTCCAATACGGTGCACATAATCCTCTGGCACGTTCGGTAGTTCGTAGTTGATAACATGGGGTAAAAGCGGAATATCCAATCCACGTGCAGCAATATCCGTTGCAACCAGCACACGGATCTTTCCGGTCTTGAATCCGGCCAGTGC
>JBFHEW010000474.1:0-3057 GCA_041583955.1 Bacteroidia bacterium
GAACATCATGTACATACCCGGTTCAGGCGAACTGGTGGTGTTCATTTCAGCCTTCATTGGAGCCTGTGTCGGCTTCCTGTGGTACAATCAGTACCCGGCCCAGGTTTTCATGGGCGACACGGGAAGCCTTGCATTGGGTGGCATCATTGCCGTATTCGCTGTGGCCATCAGGAAGGAACTACTTATCCCGATTCTGTGCGGTGTATTCCTCATGGAGAACCTCTCTGTGGTAATGCAGGTGAGCTATTTCAAATACACCAAGAAGAAATTCGGTGAAGGAAGAAGGATCTTCCTTATGTCACCGCTTCACCATCATTTCCAGAAAAAAGGGTGGCATGAAGCGAAGATCGTTGGGCGCTTCTGGATCGTTGGGATCATGCTTGCAGTACTCACCGTGGTAACCCTGAAACTCAGATAATGGCAGAGAGACTGGTCATATTGGGTGGAGGCGAAAGCGGAGCCGGAGCAGCGTACCTGGGCCTGAAAAAGGGCTATGACGTTTTTCTTTCTGATGGAGGGAAGATCAAAGACGCATACGCCAAGAAAATGCGTAGCTGGAAGATCGACTTCGAGGAAGGAACGCACACCGAGGAAAAGATACTCAATGCAGACCTGGTCATCAAAAGTCCGGGAATACCTGATACGGCACCTTTGATCAAGACGCTTCGCTCCAATGGAACCAAGGTGATCTCTGAAATTGAATTCGGACTTCGATACACCAACGCCAGAACCATCGGCATCACGGGTACCAATGGCAAGACCACCACTACCCTGCTTACCTACCACATGCTGGCAAAGGCCGGATTGGATGTCTGCCTTGCCGGAAACGTGGGAAAAAGCCTCGCATGGCAGGTAGCAGATACGGAGTTCGACTACATCGTGCTCGAACTGAGCAGCTTCCAGCTTGATGGCATGTTTGACAGCAGGATCAACGTAGCGGTACTCCTGAACATCACCCCCGACCATCTGGATCGCTACGGAAATATGGAGAACTACATCGCTTCGAAGTTCCGAATCGCCCAGAACCAGACCTCGGAAGATGCATTCATCTACTGCGCAGACGATGAGAACATCACCAACGCATTGAATAGCGACATGAAGGCAAAACGCCTTCCATTCACCCTCAACGGCAAAGTGGCCGAAGGGGCATACATCGAACAGAACAATCTCAACATAAACCTCAATAATTCAAACCTAACCATGTCAATCCACGAACTTGCATTACAAGGCAAACACAATTCCTACAACTCAATGGCCTCTGGAATTGTGGGGCGCCTCTTGGAACTGCGCAAAGACACAGTCCGAGAAAGCCTGAGCGATTTCAGCGCTGTTGAACACCGCCTGGAACCTGTTGGGAAGGTACAGGGGATTGAGTTCATAAACGACAGCAAGGCCACCAACATCAATTCCACCTGGTATGCGCTGGAGTGCCAGAACGCACCGGTTATCTGGATAGTTGGAGGTGTTGACAAGGGCAACGACTACTCCATGGTTGCAGAATTGGTGAAAGACAAGGTGAAGGCCATCATCTGTCTGGGAACCGATAACTCGAAGATCCACAGCGCATTTGAGGGAATTGTGGAAACGATTGTGGATACGCAAAGCGCTTTGGAGGCAGTGAAAGCCGCTTACTACCTCGGTAAGAAAGGAGACACCGTTCTGTTGTCGCCTGCGTGTGCCAGTTTCGACCTGTTTGAGAACTACGAAGACCGTGGCCGACAATTCAAGGCTGCTGTCCGATCACTGTAAACCAAGGAGCCGAAGAACCATGAAGCATAAAAACTGGAATAAGGAAGTCGTATCAGCCGAACAGGACATGTTCAATAGTCTGCTTGAGTTGAGGAAGCAGATTCTTGAAGAAAGTGTTTCTGACGTACAGAGTACAAGGCACCGACAGGAGCATATAGGAACATTGAACGAGGTTGAGTTCATTAACGACTCCAAGGCCACCAACGTGGACCTTACGTGGTATTCGTTGGAGCGTTTGCAAGGAACTGCGGTTTGGATCGTTGGCGGGTTGCAGGCAGGTCAGGACTATAGTATGCTGAAGGAACTGGTTGCCGATAAGGTGCGCGCAGTTGTGTGTTTGGGAAGAGAGAACGGAAATGTGTTCAAAACCTTCCTTACCGATGCCGATGTGATCGTTGGAGCAAGCACCGCAGACGAAGCCGTGAGAGCGGCATTTACGCTTGCACGACCGGGCGACAAGGTGATCCTTTCTCCAGCCTGTTCTTCGCACGACCTATTTGAGAGTTATGAAGACCGAGGTGATCAATTCACCAAGGCAGTCCGCAAATTGATTGAGAGCAAATAAGAAATGAACGCGTTCGTAAGGAAATATCTTCAGGGAGACATGGTCATTTGGGCCGTGGTGTTTCTGCTGTCGCTTGTTTCCATACTTGCCGTTTACAGCGCAACGAACAATCTGGCGCACTACAAGCATCACGGGAATACGGAATACTATCTTTTCAAGCATTTCCTCATCATCGTATTGGGCTGGGGAATGATCTACGGCATCCATAAAGTACCCTACACCTATTTCTCGCGCATAGCTCAGATCTTCCTGTGGGTTTCCATTCCGTTGCTGGCCGTAACCCTCATAGCGGGAACATCGGTCAACTCGGCTTCGAGGTGGCTCACATTGCCGGTCATCAATATTTCGTTCCAGACATCAGACCTTGCCAAATTGGCCCTCATTGCTTTCCTGGCCCGCCAGCTCGCCAAAAAACAGGATGCAATGGACGATTTCTCGGAAGGATTCCTCCAGATCGTTTGGCCGGTGATCATCGTCTGCGCACTCATCCTCCCTGCCAACTTCTCAACCGCTGCGGTTCTGTTCGCCACATCGTTGGTGGTGCTATTCATCGGGCGCGTGAAATTCAAATACCTGGCCGGTCTTATTGGAGCCATTACACTTGCCGGTGCATTCGTGTTCCTGCTTTCGTTCGCGTTGCCCATTGAAAAGGTACTTCCGCGTTTCGGCACATGGAAACAGCGTGTGGAAACGTACTTCAGCAATGAGGAAACAGCCGAATCGGCAGATGCGAACTACCAGAC
>JBFHEW010000475.1:0-3054 GCA_041583955.1 Bacteroidia bacterium
AACGTGTTGGATGCGCCCGCTCCTGTAGCAAACGATGTTCAGATTCCTATTTCAAGCACGGTGGATCTGACTGCCACTGGAGTTGGTACCGAGTTCAACTGGTACGATCAGGAACTGGCTACTACACCGATAGGTACTGGGGCAAATTTCACTACTCCGGTAGTAACCGTAAGTCCGACCTCATACTGGGTTGAAGAAGTGCATTCCTATGGCGGAGATGTTGGCTTTGGAGCAAAGACCGACAGAACCACTTCGGGCGGAACCTACCACAACTCCACTGGTTTCTACCTCATCTTCGATGTGCTGGAGAATATGGCGCTGAAATCGGTAAAGGTTTACACACAATCTGCCGGAGACCGAACGGTTTATATCGAAGATTCCAACGGAAATGACCTTCTGATAGAAACATTCACGATTCCAGCTGGCGAGTCGCGCATCAACTTCACCGACTGGGATCTGACTCCGGGTACCGGCTACCGTTTCCGCGTGGTGGAGAACAACCATGGACTTTGGAGGGACGACAACAGCGCTGCGGTCAACTTTCCATACGATGTGAACGGGTTGGCCACCATTACCGGTGCCAATACTGGAAATCCGACATTCTACTACTACTTCTACGATTGGGAAGTAGAAGCCGAGGCGGTACAGTGCGTAAGTGAAAGGACCGAAGTGGTGATCACCATCGGAACGGTTGGCGTAGAAGATGGTGACCTTGTAGCAGTAGAGGTGTACCCGAATCCGGCCAGCGAAATGATAAACGTGATCATTCCAGCATCAATCGAATCGACCGTTGAACTCCGACTGATGGATGTAGCAGGCAATCTGGTAATGACACGAGCTGTTGTTGCAGGTTCTAACTGTTTGGATGTCTCATCGTTAGCAAAGGGAATCTACCTGCTCGATATGAAGACTGAGAATGGTGTTTTCACCAGAAGGATCATCATCGACTAAGAACAGGAAACAGTTACTTCAGTACGTTGAAAGCCTGGCAGGTAACTTACCTGTCAGGCTTTTTCCTTGGAGTCGGTCAATGGTCGATCATCCAGTGCAGAGGCCTTCAGTATTTCGTTCTTGCCAGATGAATCTCAGCAGGGACAGGCGGGACGAACCGATCACTTGATCAATTCCCAAATACTGGCATTAGGGGTGATACCGTCTCCATTTTCTGAGAATTCGGGCTTGATGGAAGATACGAAGTACATGTCGACCAATCCTTTTCCCTTCACATCCTGCTTGCCGCGGTACTCACAATCGAAGTACTTCTTCAGAAGGTCGTAGGTGGCCCCAGAAACATTGATGCGACCTGGTTCAGAACATGATTCCATTCTGCTTGCAGTGTTCACCGTATCGCCCCAAATGTCGTAGGCGAATTTCTTCAGCCCTACCACCCCTGCGGTTAACGGACCTGTGTGTATCCCTATCCGAATCTCCAGTATCGGTTCGTTCCTCTTCCGTTTTTCACCGATGACCTCTTTCATGAACTCCCTAATTTCCAACGCGGCCAGGGTAATTGCAATGGCGTTGCTGTTGTTGCGGATGGGCACTCCTCCGGCACACATGTACGCATCACCAATGGTCTTTATCTTTTCCAAGTGATATTTCCCTATGATTTCATCAAACCGAACAAAGTAGCGGTGAAGTTCATTCACGAGTTCCTCGGCCTTTGTGTTCTCCGCAAATTGAGTGAATCCTTTAAAGTCGGTGAACAGGACGGATACTTGGTTGTAGTGCCGTGCTGTAGACTTTCCGAACCGCTGTAGTTCTTCCGCAGTGTCTTTTGGTAGGATGTTCAGTAGTAATTCCTCAGTTTTTATCTTTTCCTGCTCCAGTTCGGCTGTTCTGGAGGCGACTTTCTCCTCCAGAATACGCTGGGTTTCCTTCAAGCTACGTTCGCGGTATTTGATGATGGCAAGTATCAACAGCACAAGTAGGGTCAGATAGAGTAGGAGGAAATACCATCGAAGCAGTAATCGTTGGGGCACAGTGAACTCCAACGACTTGATCTCGCTCACTTCTCCAAGGATGTTCCTTGCGCGAACTTCCAATACATAGGTTCCAGGCGGAATGATACCGGGTTCGATCTCCGTTTTCTCGGACCATCGGCTCCAGCTGTCCTTCAAGCCTTCGATGCGATATTGATACTGCGTTCCTTGACTTTTGAGGTAAAACGGTGCCGATACGTTGAAGATCAACGCTCCGCCATCGGTCTTGATCTTCATTTCCTGCAATGAGAACGGTTCTCCGTTCGCGTTAACCACCTGACGGATGTATATATTGAACTTCTTTGTGGCGATTCCGCTCCGGTGCTGAACGGAATACAGTTTTGCGCCTTTGTCGATCACATAGATGTTTCCGCTTTCATCGGTTCCTAAGTGACGTATATCCTCAAACAGATCGAGGTAGGGCAACATGGTAACGTATTGATCACCATTCAGTACGCTCCAGCCTGATGGCGACCGTATCCAAATCACCTGATCGTTGCCGAGCATGTAGTCCAAGCGATCGGAATTGGGAACATTGGCTAAGGTTGTGGCCTGTAAAGCATCGTTCTCTGCCTGGTATTGAAATAGCCCGGATGGTAGTAGGAGATGCATCTTTCCTGCTACATTCGATACCAGAACGCGCTCGTTCAACACATCTGGCAGGGAATAGAACTTGGGGCCGTCAGCACCGAAACGATAAGCGCCATTATCGGTCCCGGCCCATACGTTACCGCTTGCATCCTGTGTAACGTTGTAGGCTACATACCGAATGCTGTCGTTGAGCGAACGGGACACCCATCTGTTCATAACATCCTTTGAAAGTTCCATTACGCCATAGAGTGTGGCCAGCAGTAGCTTCTTCTTGTCGCTGCTTACGGCCACATGGTTGATGTAAATACCGGGTGTGAGATTGACGGAACGGTCGTCCTGAATCACATAAAGACCGTTGTTGGTGGCGGCAAATACTTTACCGTCAAGACTTACCAATTGCCTGCATTTCACATCAATGCCGCTGACTCTACGGTAGAGGTAGGCATCTCCAGAATTCTTTGCCCCATCCGAAACACCCACA
>JBFHEW010000476.1:0-3043 GCA_041583955.1 Bacteroidia bacterium
GAACAATAGCATGAGCAGTGCAGGCTTTCCGTATCTGTACAATCAGATCCCGGGGGTTGATCACACCATGGAATACCCTGCTTTTACGCAGGAAATGTTGGAATGCATCAACTTCATAGATGCCAATTCGCCAAGCGTTGGCATTTCAGAATGGACTGGAAACGCGGTTTCGATGTACCCGAATCCTTTGAGTGAAGGACAGGAATTGATCCTGAGCGGATTGGAAGGACACGTGAGCATCGTGGTTTTCGATGCGACTGGAAAAACGGTTTGGAACAGGCAGTTCAAGAATGCTTCTGACCGGATTACGATATCAGATCTTAGTAACGAAATGACTGCTGGACTTTACACCGTTTCAATCTTATCTGACCAAGGAAGTTTGACCAAGAAGCAGGTTATTCATTAGGGCTTGACGCATCAGACCCTGACGAATATGAAATCGTGCGGGTTAGATTTCCTTTTTCATCCCAATACTTCCATGTGCCGACCGCATTACCCGGAAAATCGTTGATGTAACCTTCCTCCATTATAGCCCCATTTTCGAAATAGGCGACATACGGCTGCACTCCTTGATTCACAATGGTATGAAGACCAATTTGGCCGTTGTTGTAATACCATTTCCAAACAACCGCCTCCATTTTGGGAAGTGAATCTAAAGGCAGATATTCTTCCATCACCATTCCATTTTTATAGAACCTGATTATATGTTTCGCACGTTCATCGGCATTGAAACTGATTAGTTCGGATAAAGTGCCAGTTTCAAAATATCTTATATCCGGAGAACAGTATTTCCCGTTTGAAAAATGCGCGGTATTTCTCACAGAACCATTGTAAAACCATTCGGTGCGTGAGTCTTCTCTGAGTCCGTTGACAAAGAAGGATTCGTGCAATAATTCTCCGGTCGGGTAGAAAATATTGAGCTTGACTTTATAGCCGTCTCGGTATGACACAACGAACTTGCAAGTGTCAAACACTACATCTTCGTCCGATTCTCCCCATGAAACTTGATAAAGTTGGAAAAGCGTGTCTCGCCCGTCATAGAATCTACCATCAACCGAATATCTGTTGGTGTCGTTTTGAAACACATAGCTTGAACGACTGTCGCCTGAAACCTCCACGGATTCCCATTGCTGGCCCAAACATACATTGGCCAAGAACTGCAATACGAAAAGCAATACCAAGCCAATCTGGGCTTTCTTTTGAATTGGATGGTTAATGGTTGTGGTCATGATCTGTTAGCTGATCCGCCACTTTTCTGTCATTCGCCAATCGCGGCAATTTGAACTGCCCACCCAGTTTTCCTTGTGAGCGGGCGTAGTTGATGAAAGCATCTTCGGCCACTTCAGTGATCACCGCTGGACGAAGAATGTGCCCAGTTATCAGATCCTTGTAATAGATGTTCTGCGCTTGCATTTCAATATCGATGGCGGCCGCAAAATGCTCCATGTCCTGAGGTCGCTTCGCGAAGCTGATGAACCACTCGTGGTAAGGCAACCCTTCTTTCGGATTGACCTGAGGCGCCACATGGAAATCGATGACCTCTGCACCAGAATTTTCCAGTGCAGCGTTCAATGCGTGCTCAACCTCTTTGGCAATGACGTGTTCGCCAAAGGCGGAGGTGTAATGCTTCACGCGTCCTGAGACGATCACTCGGTAAGGGTCCTTGCTTACGAATTGCACCATGTCGCCAATGTTGTAGGCCCACAGACCTGCATTGTTGCTCACAATGAGCGCGTAGTTTTTTCCCAACTCCACTTCGCCAATGGTAAGGCGCGTTGGATGTTCGTTATGTATCTCATCCGCAGGAACGAACTCGTAGAAAATGCCTGCGTTGAGAATGAGTAACATGCCTTTTTCGGTCTGCGAGTCCTGATAGGCAAAGAATCCTTCCGAGGCAGGAAACAGCTCAATGCTATCGATCTTCTTACCGATGGTGGCTTCCATTTTGGCGCGGTACGGCTCAAAGTTCACGCCTCCATAAACGAACAGTGAGAAATCGGGAAACACATCTTTTATCGGTTTTCCAGTTCGCTCTTGGATCTTATCGAAATACATCTGCACCCAACTCGGAATGCCCGAAATGAGCGTCATCCGTTCTTTCAGCGTTTCATCCACAATGGCATCGACCTTCGTCTCCCAATCGTCAATGCAATTGGTTTCGTAACTCGGCATCTGGTTGGTGCGCAGATAGCCAGGCACAAAATGATTGCTGATGCCAGAAAGGCGGCCTACGTGAATGCCATTTTTCTTCTCCAACTCGGGCGAGCCAGATAGGAAAATGAGTTTGCCATCGACAAACGAGGCATTTCCCGTTTCGTGGATGTAACTGAGCAAGGCATTCTTGGCTCCGTTGATGTGGTTCGGGATGCTATCGCGCGTTATCGGGATGTATTTGGCGCCCGAAGTGGTGCCGCTGGTCTTGGCAAGGTAGAGCGGTTTTCCGGGCCAAAGCACGTTTTCCTCGCCAGCAGCCGTGCGATCGAAGTACGGTTTCAACTGTTCGTAATCCCGTATCGGAACACGCGCCACAAAGTCAGCGTGGTTTCTTATTCGCAGGAAATCGTGTGCCTGTCCGAAAGCGGTGTTTCTGCCTTTTGAGATAAGACCGGAAAAAACCTTCTGCTGCGTTTGGGCAGGTCTGCTGCTCCACGCTTTGGTCTGACGTGCTGTCCAAGCGGCAAGTGGTTTGGCTAAGAAGGAGCGGATTCCCATGTTGGTAAAGGAAAAAGGAAAAAAGGAGAAATGAAAAGGGAAAGACCGGGTGTACCGTTTCGCAATGAGTGAGCATCTTTGCAGCATGTATGGCCTGCTCAAATTCGTTCTTGGTATAATTGCCAGACTTCCGTGGTGGGCGCTGTATGTGCTTTCAGATCTATTCTTCTTTTTTCTCTACCATGTTCTCTGGTACCGGAGAAAAATGGTTTGGCGCAACCTACAGGCGGCTTTTCCGGATAGGTCGGCAGAAGAGATCAACGAGATCAATCTTCAGTTCTACCGGAATTTCTGCGATCAGGTGGTGGAAACGATCAAGCTTTTCCGATCC
>JBFHEW010000477.1:0-3042 GCA_041583955.1 Bacteroidia bacterium
ATTCTTCCCCGCAGCATCAACAGCCTTCCTGAAATCAGAATCGTTTCTGAGTGATGTTCCGTTGCTGAGCTGGTCAATGGATGCTTTGATGAGTTCCAACTCCGAACTTGAGAGTATGAGCCCATTCTTCATAGCGAAATAGATGGTGCGGTCAGGCCCCGAAACCATTTTCAGAACTGTTGTTTCGCCTAAGTTCTGTTGACTGAAAGTGCCTTTTCCGCTCAATGTACTCTTCAATGCTTCCATGACGCGCTCTGTTGAGCCATCTGTTGGCTTCAGAACATGGAAATAGGCCAATGAGTCGGCCGCTGTGGTATGATAGGACGACCATTGAACAGCGTTGCCCAGTGCTTTCTTCACATCTGCATTATGTCTGATCAGCGAGTCAAGCATCATGTTGCGGGCAAAGAAATGCTCCAACGGTTTAAGGGATACGAGCATTTCGTGATAGTCCTTCTCCACGAACGCGCCCCAAGCTCTTGACAAATCGGGATAGCTTACCACGAGCGTTGCCGAAACCGGTATGGCGTCAATTGGGTCGGAAGAAGTCCGTGGTCCCTGCATCGACATCCAATACAGACCACCTGCTCCCAGCAGTATGATCAGAACAGAAATGATGATGATGACCTTTTTCACGGAATGGCTTGGCGTTGTATTTAGAACCGGACAATTACAAAGTTAGTATTCGAGGTGGGGCCATTAAATGATCTGTCCATCCTTCATTTCCAATTTGCGATCGGCCATGTTGGCAAGTTCATCGTTGTGCGTTACAATGACAAACGTCTGGTTGAATTCCTGGCGGAGATCGAAGAACATCTGGTGCAGTTCCTTGGCAGACCGGCTATCGAGGTTTCCAGACGGCTCGTCTGCCAGCACAACCGCAGGCCTATTCACCAAGGCACGCGCCACGGCCACCCGTTGCTGTTCTCCGCCCGAAAGCTCCGATGGTTTGTGACCCATCCGCTCGCCCAATCCTAGAAATCCGAGCAGTTCGGCTGCCCTTTTCTCTGCTTCGGCCTGGCTTTTTCCGGCAATGAACGCTGGAATGCACACGTTCTCCAAAGCTGTGAATTCGGGCAATAGATGATGGAATTGGAAAACGAATCCGATTGACCGATTCCGAAAATCAGAAAGCTTCTTGTCTTTCAGTTTTCCGGCCTCTACACCGTTGATTACAAGCGTACCGGAATCAGGTCGGTCCAAGGTGCCAATGATGTGCAGCAACGTGGATTTACCGGCACCCGAAGAACCTACTATACTGACAATCTCGCCCTCATCTATCTGAAGCGAAACGCCTTTCAGCACTTCCAACTCTCCGTAACGTTTGGTGATGTTCTCGGCTTTAATCATCAGCACGAAGATAGGGCACCGACCGCCCTAAAACCCACTTGCCCCTACGAACTGCTAACAGATGGTTTTTAATGAGTGGTGTGCGAAAGTCATCGAAAAGCTGGATTGTGCTTCATTGACGATGATGTTTTGTTTCAGATGGACTTTTTATTACCACCACGTCCCTGTTTTTATTTTGGATTTGAGTTAAAATGAGCTCCTTAACGGTCATGTCCTTAAGATTTTGTATTTCGTTTTCAGCGCTTTTAAAATCTCCCAAATTCCGATATACTTCAGCGATAAGTAAATGGTTGTTCGGTTCAATAGCTTTTAACAACGGAATGAGAAGTTTGGCGTTTTCCTCAAATTTTATTCTCTCATCTTCGGATTTTGCGGTTTTTCCTCGTGCACCATAGTTGAGAGGATGTTCTCGTATGCTATCATTATATGATCGTAGAATTTTTAAACTCAAATACAACAATCTTCTCCTGTTACGGAAATGAAAGATGATGTTTACAATTGTTTTTTGCGAATATTTCTCTTGAAAGTACTTGAATGCCTCTACATAATCTTCAAACGACATTCCGCCTAAATTTTGGGTGAACCAGTAATACTGACTACAAGACTTGCATTTTTGCAGCTTAGATTTCTCTAACCTTGGCAACTCTTGGAATGTTTTTCCATCAGACCATTCGGTCAAGCCATAATATTTTACAAAAAACGGTCCTTGGTAGTATTCGTTATTCACTCCACAATGAGGACATCGTTTGTACGAAGGGTCTCCAATTTGCATGTTTATCTATTCGAATTTTATTGAACTACCAACACCCCTTTTTTAATGAGTTTACTGGATGAGAGCACGTAGATGTACGAACCGCCTGCCAGATCGGAAACCAAGATGTCGGCCATTGGCCTGTGCTGCTTTCGGTACACGCGTTTTCCTTCCACCGAATAAATATCGACCATGATCGGTTCGTTCAGGTTGGAGTAGAGGTGAAGCACGCCATTCTCGGCCACAGGGTTCGGGTAGAGCGTCAGCATATTTTCGGGTTCCTGCTCGTCAACCGCTACCACGTTCACAGCCGAAAGATTGATATTGTCTATGTATGTATTCTGTCCCCAACCCGAATGATGCCGGAAGGTTATCATCACATCTTCATTACCGAAAAATGCTGAAAGGTCAATGCTATCCGTACGCCATTGTGTATCGTCTGGAATGAACCACCCATCCTGATAATCGGGAGAAGTTGCCAGATCGGTTCCGCCTTTGAAATAGAGGCTTTGCTGGGTTGCTCCGCAATCGGTTGATATCAGCACTTCCAGGGAGTCGGAATAGCCGCCACCCCAACGTGCGTAGGCCACGTCAAAGGTCAGCCACGCATCCTGCAGGTAGGTCATGTCTACGCTTACTACGGCATCGTCATCTTCGCCACCGGGCCAATAGTCATATCCACGAATGAACATGCATTGAGAGCTTGTGCCGAAGCCTCCCACATCATCTTTCAATTCCCATGTTATGTCTTCGTCAGCGTTCTTTATCTCGAATCCGTTCGGGGGAAATACCGTTTCGAAATCCTCGCTCAGAGTGACCAACGGCTGGTAGGCATTCACATTGATATACAGCGAATCGATGCTGAAATCGCCATCGCCATCGGTCACTTTCAGAATCGTGAGGTGCGTTCCGGGCGTATCGTAAACCACGTTGGCGCTCCA
>JBFHEW010000478.1:0-3040 GCA_041583955.1 Bacteroidia bacterium
TCTTGGTGATGCGTGTGTTCTCGTGCATCATTGCCTCCAACTCATCGTCTCCCACGTTCTCGTAGTTGTCCTTCTCAATGAGTAGCTTCTCCCACATGAATATCTCAAGCAGCGAAGTGTGCTTGTCGTACCTGTAGGCCAATTTCTTAGCTCCGTCAAGTAGCTTTTGGCTCTGGTCGTACAGCCCTTTCTTGTAAAGGATCTCTGCACAGTGCAGGGTGCGCTTCAATTGCGCATCAATGGAACTGTTGGCATGGTAAGAATCGAGTGCTCTCAGTAGCGCATCATAAAGTCTTGTCTTTGCCGTAGGTAGCGAGTTGGCCAAAGAGCTCTTCAGCCCCTTCTTCATCAACTCCTCGTCATATTCGTCCTGCTTGTCCATGGCATCGAACAGTAGCTGATGATTGTTCTTGTCTCCTGCCTGTTTGGACGTGTACACCTTGAAGTACCGTTTTTCGGGCTTGGTCAATGATTTTACCAGCTGGAATACTTTATCTGATGAGTTCTTAGACATGTAATTTAAAGTAACCGATTTGTAACGAATAATTGCCTTAGAGGTGTAATAAATGATCGCCTGGGTCCAGTGTCATGGTCTCCATCGCATCAAGCACATGAATTCTGCTTGAACTTACTTTGAAGTAAATGTCTGTTTTCATATGCGGGTTCATTTCGTTACTTTTAAGTTAACGTATCAAAACCATTGGTTAGACATGTAATTATTGAATTCCCGATGGCCGATTTGGACGTTAGATGTGTAATTTTTGATGAAATTGTTGAAATGCCTTAGAACCGTAATCTTTTGAGGAGATTTTAAGTCGCTCAAAGTGTTGAAAATCAGATAGTTGATAAAATGAAAAACGGAGTTGCAGTCGTTTTGGGATGTATAGAATGGTCACTTTCGTGGTTTGACCGTCCGAAACACCCTACGTAACTTTAGCCTAACGAATGAAAGCAAGCGCAAGAAGTTGAACCCTATACATTATTGAATCATGAAAGAATCTTACCACGCAAACAAGGGTCCTCGGTTAAGTGTTGTGATGCGCGTTTCAGCCATCATCATCATGACCATCGTTTGGATACTCATTGATAAAGGAAATATTTACGGACAGAGTAGTCTACGCCAGGGGCAGTTGACAAAGCAGGAACTGGACAACACCGAACATCATGTTTCATCACCCATGTTCAAAGATGGAGATGGGGCGCGGGATGGAGACCTGCCGATAGAGGGCGAGGACGAAAACGGTTTCGTATTGAAGCCGAATCCGGTAGAAGGTGAACTCGTGTTCGATTTCGAGTTCACCGTCAGGGAATCGATTCCGGTTGAAGTTTATGATCCTCTCGGAAAGTTGATACAGACCGGGACGTTCGAGCCGGGAATCAGTTCCCAGAAACTCGACTTCTCCAGATACCCTACCGGTATGTATATCGTTCGTCTCAATATTGGAAGCAAGATGGAGACAAGACGGGTCATTAAGAAGTAGTTGAAAGACGGCCGAAGTTGACAACCTCGTGTTCAAGTGCTGCAAGGCGCTAAATCGCAGATCGTCAATGGTAATTCGTCAATCGCAGATCACATAACAAGCATACATCTCGTTCTTTGACATACTGATAAGAAGAAGAAAGACTGCAATTCCGTTTTCTTCCTTTTCAGAGATAGTTTCCGTTAAGCAGATAGTTGCCAACGTAATCGGAAACACCTTCTTCCAACGTGTGGAATGGTGTAGTGAACCCGATTGACCGCAACTTGGCCATATTGGCCTCTGTGAAATACTGATACTTGTCTCTGATGTCGGCCGGAGTATCCACAAAACCGATTTTCTCGGGTTTGCCCATTGCTTTGAATGTAGCCTTGGTCAGATCGAGGAATGTTCGGGCCTCTCCGGTTCCGAGATTGTAGATCCCCGAATGTTTTCGGGTTTCCATTAGGAAGATGCACGTATTGATAACGTCCTTCACGTAAATGAAATCTCTGAGTTGCTCGCCATCTTGGTAGTTCGGGTTGTGCGAACGGAAGAGTTTCATCTCTCCGGATTGGGTGATCTGGTTGAACGCGTGAAGGATAACAGACGCCATTCTTCCTTTATGATATTCGTTTGGGCCATACACGTTGAAGAATTTCAACCCCGACCAGAAAAAAGGTTTGGTGCTTTGGTCGATGGCCCACTGATCGAATTCGTTTTTCGACTCTCCGTAAGGGTTTAAGGGTTTGAGGTTTTGTATCACGGAATGATTGTCCTCAAATCCAAGTTCTCCCAAACCGTAGGTCGCAGCCGATGACGCGTATACTAAAGGAAGACCGAATTCGCAGCACAGGTTCCAGACCTTTTTTGAGTAATTGACATTGAGTTCTTGGAAAATGTGGTGGTTGAATTCGGTGGTGTCTGTTCTTGCACCCAGATGAAAGATGAATTGAATGAAATGGTGATTCTGTTCGATCCACTGGAAAAGATCCTTTCGGTCAACTTTGGCGGTCAGATCCTTTCCTTCAAGGTTCCTGTTCTTAATGGAGTTGCTGAAGTCATCAACCGCAACAAGGTCAACATATCCTGCATCTCTCAGCCCTGCCAGAAGGCAGCTACCAATGAATCCAGCGGCTCCGGTTACAACGATCATTCAATTGAAAATGAAAAGCGTGTTGCCGTCAAACTCGGTGTTGTACTGTTGCAACCCTATGGCGGCAGGTCCATCAATTGGAGCGCCATCGATAATGAGGAATTTGGAGTCGCAGCATTCGGTGTCTACAGCACTGATGTCGGAGTTGTCCATGGTTACCCTGCAATTGTCGTCAACCATGAAAGTACAATGCCTATCGTAGGCGCGGAATTCCTCAGGGGAAAACCGATAGACTATGATTCCCTGCGAACCACCTGAGATGGTCACATAACCTCCAACGGCAAGGAGAGGTGAGAATTCAGGATTGGATACCACCAGTTGATAATTGACAGGTACATACGGGATTCCGCTTCTGTTGCTTCGCTCGCACCCTGCAAAAACAACAAAGGCGAACAAAACGACCGATAGGAAGTGGAATTGTCTTGAA
>JBFHEW010000479.1:0-3027 GCA_041583955.1 Bacteroidia bacterium
AGCATCCGGACCGGCATCTGCTACAGGGGTAGGGTCAATGGTAACTGTTACGTTATCGGATGGTTCCGGTACGGTTGAAGCACAGAAATCGTTAGACGTTACGGTGTAGGTGGTAGTGGATGTCGGACTGACATAGATGGTGTCGGATGTGCTTCCATCAGACCACAGGAAAGTGTGATTGCCTGCGCCTCCCTCAGCGTGTGCCCACAGCTTGGCAGTTCCTCCACAGAAGGCCGTGTCGCCAAAGGCTTCAACGGTAACTGGCGACACATCGTTAATGTAGATCATGATGGTGTCAGACCCGCAGACACTGGTCTGCACTTCTATGATGACGGTTTCAATACCCTCTACAACACCATCAAATACAGGCTCGATCTGAAAACTGGCAGAAAGAGTGTTTGCAGGGATGGTGATGGAATTTGGTATGGTAGGAAAATCAACTCCGTTCGTTGCAGTACCTGTAACGGTGTAGTTCACCGTGTAGGGCGATGACAGTGTTTCGCTGAGCGTGAAGGTGACGGTGGCGTTCGAGCAGTTTTCATAGGCTGTGGAATCGGCCGTTGCCGTGGTGGTGGTTATCTCCACAACCGCACTGGTCAAGCTGCCTTCTGCCAAAAAGACCCCCGAATCGTAGATGCCGTCTCCGGCATCGGCAATCATCAGTTTGAGATGATACGTCTCGCATGCCTGAACGGCCGATGAGGCCGTAAGGACCGTGGTGAAGGCATCGTACTGCACCGTAGCCCCACCGGCATTGTTCACATAATATTGAGGGTAGGACCCTGCATTAACGTTATCGATGGTTACCGGAAGCGAGGTTCCGGGCACCAATGCAATATTCTGCTGTCCCGCAATTCCAGGGCCACTGATGAAAAAGGCAAAGGCATCGTTGAAACCACCGTTCACAAACTCCGGATATTCTTCAGATCCGAACACATAATCGAACTCAATGGTGTTTGAAAGCGGAACAAAATCGAATTCCAGTACAAATGCATTGAAGGTCTGCGCACCTGCAAGACCATTCAGTTGTGCGTTTCCAGGCTGGCCGTTATCCTGCCCGGAACTTGGTGAGTTGTTCGGACCGGGAGCCAAGGTTATCGGACCTGTACAAAGAATGACACCTCCGGGCATGCCAATGTTGCTGGCCGTGCCATTGAAAGATCCTGCTGCCAACGGGGACCCAGTGAATGTTGCGTTTGTAACCGTGATCCCTGGACCTGCCAGCAATTGAGCCATATCGTTAGCCGTAAGTCCGCTTGCAACGGTCAGCTGTGCAAACGAATCGGAGTGAGCACCCAGGAAAAAGATGCTTAATACCAATGCACGAATGATTCTAGATAGGGTTGAGGCCATGGACTCGCGTTGCAATGATGCTTCTAAGTTATAGGTTTACAAACATTCATTCATACGATCAAACTACTTCTTTTCAGTTATAAGGACGTAGGTATTCGGTGTCCGATGCTTCTCCAACGGACAGAAAACAATGGTCGTTCAAGCGCGAAAGTTCCGGGTTGCTATCAGTTTTCAGAAAGCAGGTCGCAACCATACGACCAGCATGCTTCGCTTGATGGATGCCAGAGTGCCCCACTGGTACCCATTTTCCGTTGCGTTTCGGTCTTTTTTACCGTGAGCGGAACAAAACCGGGTCTGTAGGCTTTTTCGAGGTCAATGTCGGGTTCCGAACGGTTCCAGTATTTTCGGATCACAAAACGCCATTTGGCCGGAACGAAATCTGCCGTTATGGTATGGTCAAATTTCTTAGCGAGATACCGCATCATCACGGTGTGGGCCTTATCCGACACGATGGCCACTCGTTCGAAACCGTGAGCATGGGCAATTTCCATGGAGTAGAATACATTCTCAAGACTATGCTCTGCCCTGGATTCGAGAATGATGTGATCCGGATCTACGCCCAACCCTATCAGGTAAAGTGCGCAAACTCTCGATTCTACATAGGGAGTATGAACAGCATTGCCAGAAACAATGATGTGTTTTGTCTTGCCGGTCTTGTACAGATGGTAAGCCCAGAATAACCGCACCTTGTAGATCGGTCCCATTTTGCCATTGGGTTTGAACGGATACCCGGGAACGATGATGGCATCGTATGGGGCCTTGACGCGACCCACGCCATCCATGGCCATCACTCCAGAATATGGCAACAGGAAAAAAGCGCACAACAGAAGGCTTTTCATGAAGGTGTTTTTTGATGAACAATCCGCTAATTGTATTGTTCGCTAATCCGATAGTAAAGCTATTAACTTTGCGCGATTGAATAAATGAAGGATGCATAACACTATTGGTATAATTGTTAATGAGCGGACGTACATCAAGGATCCCGGCACGAGTGAGCTGGGCAGGAGTCTGGTAGAAGGTGCCATTGACCTTATTGATGAGATAGGATTTGAAAAGTTCACTTTCAGAAAGCTTGCACAACGGACAGGCTCTACAGAAGCGTCTGTTTACCGTTATTTCGAGAGTAAACATCGGTTGCTCGTCTACCTCACCTGTTGGTATTGGCGATGGCTCGATTATCGGATGGTGTTGGCTCTTACCAATATTGATTCGGCAGAGGAACGGTTGAACAGGGCCATCAAGGTTCTGGTGAAACAGGTGGAACAGGATAGCGACTTTTCGCACATTGACGAAGTGAAACTGAATCGCATCATCATCAATGAATCGTCCAAGGCTTTTCTCAACAAACATGTTGATGAAGAGAACGAGGACGGTTTTTTCACCGACTACAAAGGCCTGGTGGCCAGAATAGCCGAAATCATCAGAGAAATAAACCCGGATTATAAATATCCGCACATGTTGGTGTCAACATTGATAGAAGGCGCTCATCTTCAACGTTTCTTTGCCCAGCATTTACCCCGACTTACAAATGTAATTGAGGGAGAAGATTTTGTTACGGACTTTTGCATCGATACGATCTTTAAAGCGATAAGAAAAAACTGATGGATAACACATCTCAATTGACTCCGGTGAAACGATTCTGGAGGTTGCTGCACCCTGATAGGAAGGAAATCC
>JBFHEW010000480.1:0-3017 GCA_041583955.1 Bacteroidia bacterium
TACACTGAAAACGCCTACTGCATCACTATTGGAAAGCGGCTGGTCAAGAATTGCAACGCCATCCGATTCCCCGAAAAGAAATCGGAAGTGCTCATTTTTCCTGTTGGCTGCAAAGATGGAGGAGGGGACAATGGTTGCCTTGGTATCGATCACTGCAAACTGAAGCTCAGTTCCAGCGACATGCTCTTGAAAACCAGTGGATCCTAAGAGGTCTGAGATGCGCTCACCCCAAAGCGCGTCATCGGTTGTGAACGGAAACCTCAGATCGATCAGTTCAACGGCTTTGAATCCTGCATTCCTCTTCAGGATCTGCATTCCGGAGCGGGAAATACACACGAAAGAAAAAAGGCCGTCCTGAGCAGTTTCCTGCTCATTATCGGCCTTAAGATGGATTTTTTCTTTGAAAGGGAGTGACGACAAAACCTTATTCCCAGTTTCCACTGGTTGATGGTTCGCTCATGGAACCAACACGCAGGTCGCCTTTAGGGTCGTAATATTCCGGCTTGATTCCTTCAAAAATGTATTCGTTAAGTGCTACCACTTCAAACACGGGAACCATCACCTGACCTTTTTCAACCATTCCGCTTTCCATTTTGAACTCTACCTTGTTCAAAGGCGGAATGAAACGCACCAGATTGATGTCGCCATCTGATTTGAAGAGTGAATCGCGCACACTAACGTGCATGGTATCTCTCACAACCAATCCAAGGTCTACGGCCTGTTGTTCTGTAAGTGTGTCAGGAACGGTTCCCAGAGCTTTGATAACAGGAAACGAATCCGTGTTCACAAACTGGATGAGAGAATCAAAGTTGGATGCGTAAGTACGGTAAACCGATTTGTAGGCCAATTGCCAATCTCTGATCGTTTTAAGCTTGCTCTCTACTCTGGAATAGCGCTTCTTTTTCTCGATATTGAATTCGATAGGCGCTTGGATAGAGCGGTAAGCGAAATAAGCAGTAACGAATGCAAGCGGTAAGAACACGAAGAACATTACTTTTTGCAATGTATTGTTCAGAAGGCCGAGTTTCATTGCCACTGAGAACAATCCTACAATAAGTATCAGCGAGCCTCCAAATACCCAATACATGTTCTGACCTCCGAATAGGGAGTAGAATAGGATAAGTGAACCTCCAATTATAAGCAGAGCTGGGAAAATGAAATCTCCAATATTCTTACCAAGATTGTTCATCGGTGTGTGGTGTTCTTAAATGGTCAATTTTTCGGATGCGTGCAAAACTACATTTTTTTTCAAACGGGATTCAGTCATGATAAACTGTCATTCTGCTTTGGTTGATAATAGTATGAACAGCTACGATTTCATAAAAAGTGGCATTTGTCAATTTCCACTTTGTGGTGGTTGTCTAACTTGCGCCCCTAAATCATACCATAATGAGGTTGACCGGCATCTTATTCGCGGTTTTTTTGATGTGTGCTTCCTACCAATTGGAAGCGCAAACAGTTAAAGGTAAAGTTACAGATAAGTCTACTGGCGAAACGCTGATAGGAGTGAATATCTTCAATCAGGAAAGTGTTGGTGTCTCGTCCGATCTGGACGGTGCTTACGAGTTGAAATTGAATGCGGGAGAGCACCAGATCACCTTCAAGTTCATCGGATATCAGGCCATTACCAAGTCGTTTGTGCTAAAGGACAATGAGACGGTTGAGTTCAATGCCAAGCTATCTACAGAAAGCACCACGCTCGACCTGGTGGTGGTAACAGGTAGTCAATTCTCAAAGAGTGTAAGCGAGGAGATGGTAAGTATTGATGTTGTGAAGGAGTATCTGGTAGAGAACAGTGCTTCACCTGATCTGAAAGCTGCTGTGGGTAAAGTGCCGGGAATTACCATTCTGGACGGGCAGGCTTCCATCAGAGGAGGTGGGGGTTATAGTTACGGAGTAGGAAGTAGGGTGCAGTTGGTCATTGACGATTTGCCGCAATTGACCGGAGACCTGAAAGACATCCAATGGAGTTCCATACCAATGGAAACCATGGAGCAGATAGAGGTTGTGAAGGGCTCATCAAGTGTGCTTTTCGGTTCGGGAGCCATGAACGGGGTCATCCATGTGAGAACAGGCTGGGCATCTGAGAAACCCGAAACGACCTTCAGGATATATCAAGGCATCTATGGCAATCCAAGTGTTGAAGAAGCCCGCTGGTGGGATAAGACGTTCAGCCCGGTTTTCACAGGCGTGTTCTTTTCGCACAGAAGGAAGATAAAGAATGTTGATCTGGTGGTAGGGGCACACGGAAGCTCAGACCTTACATACCTGCAGCGAGGTCATCGTCAGGCGTTCAGACTTAATTTCAAGACCAGAGTTCAGTCTGAAAAAGTGAAGGGATTATCCTACGGACTCAATGGCTCTGGGCAGTATCAGCAATCAGGCCGGTTCGTGCTCTGGGCCAATAACACGGACGGTGCTTACAAACCGTTGTCGGGCACTTCATCAACCGATAAGTACACGTTTGTGAATATCGATCCCTGGGTGCAGTACGCTGCGGGCAATGCCGGTATATTCTCACTTAAGAGCCGTTATTACCGCGTTGAAAGACGAAACGACAGTTGGGAAGACCCATCGGCATCGAACGTGATGTTCTTCGATCTGAGGTATCAGAACGAATTCAAATACAATTTCAGAGTAACGGCCGGCTTGCAGTATCAATATATATGGAGCTTCAGTTCGTTGTACCCAGAGGCTGGGAACATCGTCACCCACAATCCATCTGTCTATGCACAGGTAGAAAAGACTTTCATTGACCGCATCACCTTGCTTTTCGGTATCAGAAACGAGTGGAACGAGGTTGTAACGCTTCAGAAGGAGACCACGTTGCCAATAGTGCGTGCCGGGGCTAATTTCAGAGTAGCCAACAAGACCAACATTCGGGCCTCCTTCGGGCAATCGTTCAGGTTTCCGAGCATAGGCGAAAAGTTCATCGATGCCAGCCTTGGACCACTTAAGATCCTGCCTAATGATCAATTGAAGTCGGAGAATGGCTGGTCAGCAGAATTGGGTCTCAA
>JBFHEW010000481.1:0-3011 GCA_041583955.1 Bacteroidia bacterium
ACTCATGGCGCAGGTCAGTGGGCGGGCTGGTAGAAAGGGTAGGAGAGGACTGGTGGTGGTGCAGACCTCCGATCCACGGCATTTCATCATCGATCAGGTGGTGAAGAACGATTATGAAGGAATGTACAACGTGGAGTTGGCGCAGCGCAAGCAATTCCGCTACCCGCCATTCATCCGCATGATAACCATCACCATCAAACACCGCGAGCGGGAATTGGTGGACAAAGCCGCTGATGTGCTGGCCAACGAGCTGGCGCACATACCGGACATGCTCCTTCTAGGGCCCGAATATCCGCTGGTTCAACGCATTCGGAACAAGTACAATAAGCAGATCATCCTGAAAATGGGCGGGCAGAACATCAAAGAACGCAAGGCACGCATTTTTGCCATCATCCGGCAGGTCCACGCCCAAAAGGAATTCCGCTCTGTGTTCTTTCTACCCGATGTGGATCCGATGTGAGCGACCTAAGGTTTCAGCTTGGCCCGTAATCGGAATATCCACGCGGGGAATGCCATTCTGTGAATGATGGAGATACAATCCGGCAATAGGAACATGCGCGGTATCTCATATGGGTCGGTTCGCTGGTCTATAAAACCGGACAGCGTGGTGAACGCCAAGGTGTAATAACGTTTGCATACCGCTTTCGACCGCTCGGTGAAATCCGCTTCCTGTCCGTTCGGGTAGCAGTAGGACGCACATTCGGTGCTCAGGTTCTGTTCTATCCATGACTGCGATGTTGCCATCTGATATTCAATTTCATCGTCCGTCACATTTTCATTCATGATCACATGATCATGATTGTGAGAACCGATAGTGACAAGAGGGTCGGAAGCCAATTGTTTCAAAGCGGCCAGGTCCATTACCTCGTCACACGAATGTGACGCATCCAATTCCGCTTCTGTTTCCTTATCCAACAGGTCATCTACCCGATGCATGAAAGCCAATACGTCTTTCACTGGCATCAGTTTAACATCATCCATCACTGCCCTGTAAAAAACCAGGCGTTCATCCTTCGTGGCATCGGGCCGGAGCTCCCATTGTTTGTGACTGAAGGATTTTTCCGTGTGTAGCATGGCACGTTTTATACGATGGGTATAGAACCGGCTCTTGGTAGCTATGTGATTGGAAGAAACAAAAACTGTGATCGGGATCTGGTGCTTTCGTATGATAGGAAGTATTACATCCAGATTGTCCTGATAACCATCATCGAATGTGATATGAAGCCACGGTTTTCTGTGTTTGAATCTGCTCCTGGAAAGTTCAATCAATTGGTCCATCGAGATAAAATCAAAATCCAGCGTTTTGAACCGCAGAATGGTGTTTTCGAATTCGGATGGTTTTAGATGCAGGGATGGAATGAATTTCGGTCCGATATGATCTGTCACGTTATGACCATAAAAGACAACCCCAGGCTTCTTCCATCTGAAAATGAATCGGAGTAAGTGCAGTTTCAGTGTCATTCCATATGCTTGATTATGTGTTCGTATTGTAAATGAAGAGCCTTTCGCCACCGACCAAAAGCGGCTTCTAACATTCATTCCATTCAAAAAGATGATAGGGAACTTCAAGTACAGGAGCTAAATATACACAGCTCGGTGAATGAAGAGCGGAAGATTACATGCTGTTCAGAAGGCATCATCTTTCAGACTCAGCAGAAAAAGAAAGCCTCTTCAGGCCGTAGAAGCTCACGTATCTCCATCTGTTGGTCTTTATTGGCCACTGCCACTATCACCTGTTTCCGTTCCAATTGGTGTATCGTGGCCACATCCTCAATCAGTTTGCCGTACACGTGCTTACCTATCTTGTTCGGGTTGTTGTACATCCAACGGAAATCAACCTCAGCATCCAAAAGGGCTTTGGTCAAAAGCTTCCCTTTGGCAGCACACCCCCAAACGACCAAGGTGCTTTTTCTATCGTGGGTCAATTGGAGGAACCATTTCAATTTCAGTTCGAGGAAACGGTTATCGGCATAGTTGGGATCGTTGCGCGATGTCCTTTGACCGTGGTCGCGCCAATGGTGCAACACATCGGAACAGGGAATCACCTTCAGTCCATTGCTGTAGAATCTGAATGTGAGGTCGTAATCCTCCGGGTATTCATCAGGATGGAACGCTCCACAGCACTCAAGGTCGTGTCGGTAGGTCATCCAACAGGGAGATGGAATCACACATTCCCGATAAATGTCGGAATAATTGGTTCCTGACGCGGTGAGGTGATTGAGCCAGCCCTCGTAATGCCGGTATCCTTCCTTTACACCATCTGCCGAGAAGTAGCGCACAAGGCCCACTGCTACATTCCCAGGACCATTCACCATCAGATTGTGTTTCAGAACCTCGAGTTTGTTCGGGGCCATGATGTCATCAGCATCCATGCGCGTAATGAACGTTCCTGATGATCTTGAATATGCCAAGCGCAATGCGTCAATGATACCGGAGCCGTGGTTTTCAAAAACCTGAATACGGCCTTCGGTCTTTGCGAATTCTTCAACAATGGCTTTGCTGTCGTCAGTAGATCCATCGTTCACGGCAATCAGCTCCCAATCGGTCTCTGTCTGCGATACGATGGAGGCAATACATTCGCTCAGAAACGGAGCGGCATTCTTAAAGGGAGTAAGAATGGAAATGAGCTGTGTGTCCGATGTCAATGCTTCACCAGTTTAACCGACTCGCGATGGCTTTCTGATAGTAATTCCAGGATGTAAACACCGGGTTTAAGTCCATCTGATGAAAGTTCGAGCGTTCCGGTTGCTGCGGATTGGGCATGGATGAGTTGCCCGATGGCATTGTAGAGGTTGGCCTCAAAACCATCTGCGGCTACAACGCGCAGCATGGAGTTCCCGTCTGCAAAACCACCCGTATTGTAAACGTCAAACACACTCGGGCGTGGATTCACGTCCTCAATGCCAATGAACCAAGGGATCAATCCACGGTCGAACATCCGTTGACGTATCGGGATGAAGTTGCTACCACCGAACAGAAGTGTATCTGCCTGAAGGAAAAGCAGTGCTGCC
>JBFHEW010000482.1:0-3008 GCA_041583955.1 Bacteroidia bacterium
AAAGACCATTGACTCAGATCCATGTTGAGCGTTCCGTATTGCCCTACTTCTACCGAAAAATCCTGCCACGTACTGTTTCGCACAAAAACAGTTGTCTGCGCCAACAGGCACGTGCTCAACAAACAATGAACGGTCAGAAGTAAAATTCGCATAAGTCTGAGTTTATATTGGGTTAACGAAAATACGATTGTTCTGTTGGTTATGCGGTGTTCATCAAGGAAGTACGAAACCCCCATCAGGGAATCGGGATGGCAACTTCAACGGTTGAAACAGCTTAAAAGACCAGCATACAGTTGCATTCATTGGCAAGCCTGACGCCAGACTGAAGCTGTGCGAAATGCCTCAAAAACACCAACCTACGTACTATTGAACTACCAGAGGTTTGATGGTCTGCATTTCACCTTGCCTGATCTCAATCAGAACAATTCCTCTCTGAAGACCTGTAATATCCATAATTCCATGAGCGGAAACTACTTGAGATGCCATCAACTCTTGTCCCATTACCGTTAGTACTCTGACATTCATCTCCTTGTCATTGGTAAACTGAATCCATCCATCAGCCGATGGATTCGGATACATGCTTATGGTGCCTTTCTTTGATGTGCCTCCGATTCCTACATTGTCAGAGCAAAAATCTGCCATTGTATCAAACCAGAATTTAGAGAATAGAATGGATGGTTGCGCACATTGGAAGTGACCAATGGTACTGTCGCGTTCAATTACCTGAATATCTACTGCGCCATTGGAAACCATGTAATCCGATGCAACCAAAGTATTCAAGTAAGTAACCTGCTCATCGCCTCTGCAATAATTGAACATCACTGGAGATTCAGGAACCCAGTTATAGACATCGTTGTCTCGCAAAGCAACCTGTGCAGGATGCGAAGGGCTTGAGAAGAACAGGTCCTGATACTCCTGCTGAAAGATCTCTCTTGGAACAGCAGGCATTGCAGCATTCACCTGTCCCATATCAAATGTTCCATCCAAAAGAGGAGGTAGTGTTTGATCGTATGGCGAAACGTAGATCTCTTCAAACGAATTGAACAAATTGCCATACACGTGCTGATAGGACTGAATAAGATAGGGTAAGTAGCCTGGAACTGAGTAAGGTTCAAAGGAGGCCACCATATCGAACTGAACTCCAGACATATCATACGGCCCACTTCCGGGGGCCGAGGCGGTCACCGTGAACTCATCCGAGAGTTCTTCCTGGATCATGCGGTGCGTGGCCATCACAGAATGACCTCCCTGAGAGTATCCAATTAGAAATAACTGATCATTCAACTCCTGTTGCTGCTCTGCACATATTATACGTGCTGACCTGAGAATATCTACAGATGCAGTGGCCTCGGACCTGGCGTGCTGATAGGGATGAATTCCTGGACCTGCACCTAAACCCAGATAATCGGGCAAACAGGTTACATAACCCGAAGCTGCGGTCAAAGCACCCAAGGACCATTCTCCTTGCAGATAATAAAATGCCTCTGCTTTCAGAATTTTGGTGCCGTGCAGATAAGCCAACATCGGAGCACGACAGGTATCATCCCGAGGGATGAACACAAGTCCTGAAGCAGTAGTGGGCGTTACTCCATCGACATCAGGCGTATTATAAATGATGCGATGAACGTCAACCTCGTAATCAACTGCCAGTATTCCTGGAGGAATACCATTTTCGCTAAGCATATTGTTTATGTCGTCAAAGGTCAACTGGAGTATGACCGTGTCTTCAACCAACGTTCCTTGCGAAAATGCCGTGAGCGAAACGATGAATGTGAGAAAGATAGTGGAGAGTGCTGTTTTCATAACGCTAAATATATGCATTTACAATGCTTGCATTGCAAATTGACTCAGACTAACATGAAAATCGACTTCAAAGTTCTATCTTCGACCAAAATTCAGCCAAAAACCACATGAGAATACCTGTACTTACCTTCGTATTTGCTTTTGCAGTTCTAGGAGCTTCTTTAAAGACCCAAGGACAGATTGCACTGTTAAGCACCGACCTGACATCGATCGGAGACCAGATAACCCGATACACTGATACTGTTCCGACCTACGGACCAGGAGCTTCCGGAGCAGCTGTAACATGGGATTTCTCCGCAGCCATCAATGATACGGCTTCTGTAACAAGCGTGGTTTCCGTTGGTTCAACTCCTTTCGCCTCTCAATTTTCCAGTTCCGATTATGCCATGACGAACAACGGAAGTTCATTTCTATTTTTTCAGCACAATACGAACCTTTTGACGACAACAGGAGCTGCCGGGGATCTTCTTGGAACCGGAGAAATAATCGTGACCCCTTTTACAGACAACCTTCTGTTGCATATGTTTCCGCGAGAATATCAGGACAATTTCAGCGACACCTATGCATTTCAAGCCACTGCTGACGGATCCAGTTTTACACCTCCGGTCTACAGAATTCGACTTACCCACAACGGAACGGTATATGACACGACCGATGGCTACGGAACGCTGATCACGCCCACCGGAACATACGATGCACTCAGAGTAAAATCAACAACCTATTCGCAAAGCTTTATCGAGACACAGGCCTCGCAGTTCTTTCCGGTATGGATTCCACTTACCACCATTTACGACACATCTGTGACGTACTCGTGGCACGCCAAGGAGGAAAAGTTGGCCATTGCCGAATTCGCATTTGACAGTGTAGGAGACCCGGCTAGGTTCACCTATTCGGCAGTGCCTCCGATTTCAACAGTTGATGTTGCCAATTATGAGACCAATACGGAACTACGGCTTTATCCCCAGCCCGCTGCAGAAGAGATTTTCATCCAAGGACTGAATCCGAACGCGAATCATAGAGCAGACGTATTCAGCATTGACGGCAAGCTGATCCGAACCGAAACGCTTACATCGAACAGCCTTTACGTGGCCGATCTTAGATCGGGAATGTACTTTCTGCGGATAACCCTTGCTGATGGCACACACAAAGAGCCTCTGAAGTTCATTGTGCGTTAGCACTACCCATAACGTGCTAACGGAGCATGT
>JBFHEW010000483.1:0-3003 GCA_041583955.1 Bacteroidia bacterium
AAACACCAGGGTCGATAAAAAGGCATTCTTCATTTCTTTATTCATTGAAATATTGATAGAAGATAGAAGTCGGCTGCCGACAGGAGAACCCAGTGACCTTATCGACAGCCTTCTTCATCATCAATCCTCGCAATAGTCTGCACCTGAGTTGTTGGAGAACGTCACATTCTGAACCGTAAGATTCGGGTTGACGCCTGTACCGGAACCTCCACTGAAGAACGCGCATGAGCCACTGTAACTTATCTCTGAATTCGTCACGGTCAGTTTCGGACTTGCCCACATATAAATGGCCCCATCGAATTCTGTATTACCCGCATATTTTACCGTTACATGGTCCAGCACATTCTGTACATTGGTAGTGTGCATGAAATACATACCGCCCCAAGCACCATTTGCGGCAGTGGCACCGTAAAACCCGATCGGGAGTTGGCTTGATCCAACCGCAGTCAATGCTGATTCATCACGAATGCGCATCGAACTTCCTGATTCAAAATACACATCCACAGCTGGTTGCACGGTAAGCACAGCTCCTTGAACAACCTGGAGCTCTGAGCCTCCTTCGACCTGATAATCCACATTCACCTTTTTCCAGGTCTTATTGGTACTGATGTGATGGCCATTGTCGCCTAGCAGGATGCGTGTCATTCCATTTCCGGTGTAGTCATCCGTATTTGACGGGACATCCACATAATCATAATCGATGTAGAGCGGAGCTCCATCATTCTGTGTGAATGCGTTTCCACCCAACTCGAGCCAAGCATCTCTGTAAGTGGCGTTCAGGCCATGTGATGCACTCAATTTGACGGTGGAATTGGTAAGGCTCAGTCTTCCCTCCGACCAAACGATGAATGCACCTCTATCTCCATTGCTGTTGTGTGCAATGCCGCCAGCATGCTCCACCACGCAATGATCGAAGCTGTTCTTCGGGTCGTTGGAATAAACGAGAACTCCCCTCCACGACCCTTTTACTCCATCCTGCCCGGTGAAAGTAATGGGCTGTGCAGCGGTTCCTTCTGCTTTGAAAGAACCTGTTTCCTGAACCTTGATGCCTGCATCGGTGGCAAAGGCAATGGTAACACCTGGCATGACCGTTATATCTGCTGTAACCGACATATCGCACGTAACGAGGTAATCGATGCTTACATCCGGGTCATCTACCAATACCCTATCCTGTTTGAAATAATCACAGTCCAACGTGGTGGTGGTTCCTGTAAGCGGATCTTCCGGTTCGCAACTGGTAAGAAATGCCATGCTCAATGCCAAGATACCTGTGTGTTTGATGTACGTTTTCATGATTCTGTTAGTTAATGATTTGTGCTACAAAGCTCAATACAGGCTGCAATCTGGAAAAGTCGATATATCATCAATAATTCATATTCATATGTGTACTTTGAATAGATATTTGTACTTATTTCGAAGGCATATAATTCATATCCATAAGTAATGAGCGACAGACTTTTTGAGCTTATTGAAAAGATGAGCAGGACTGAAAAGTCGCACTTCAGGAAATTCGGTTTCAAAAGCCAGCACGGTGGGCAAGCCGAACAGGATCTTTTTGAAATGATACGAGAGGGGCAGCGAAAGCATGTTGCCGACCTTGACAGCTATGTGAAAGAACGGTATGCCATGACCGGGCGAAAAGACCTGATACGGATGCGCGCAAGGCTGTTCGACTCGCTACTGAACAGCATCAGTGACCATCATCGGAGCAAGCACGACATCCATCACTTCTCCTCGATGCTGCTACATGCGAGAATTCTGACGGAAAAAGGACTGTTGAAAGAGGCGAGAAAAACACTCCGGAAGGGGCTACTACTGGCCCGAGAGCAACAGAAGCCACAATGGGAAGTGATATTGGCCAAGGAAATGAGCTTCATTGAAACACGCCAGGGAACTCATGCCGGTATTCTTGAAACCATAGACCATCAGCTGAATTCTTTGAGACATTCGGAGCAACTGACCCAATTGGCCCGCTGTTATGAACTTGCTTTCCATACGCAACGGACCCTAGGCCTAAAGCGCGAAAACAGGGAGCAGTTGACCAATAAACTCAGAGAAATTGAAGCTGTGGCAGATGGTATCGATCTGAGCGACTGCCTCCCTGCCGCACAATTCAATCGAATAATGATCCGACAGATCGTTGCCCATACGCTTACCGATACGGAGTCGTCCCTGCGCCATACGGAGGAAGCATTTCATTTTGCCCAGGAATATCCGGAAATGACCATTGGAAGAGCGCATTTGCCTATTGCTTTGCTATCAAACCTCATCAATGATGGCCTCTCTTCATTCCGGTTCCAATACTATCATACCTACATCGATACACTCAGAACGTGGCCGGCAACGGATCCGACAACAAAAAGATTTGCTATCGGACAGCTGTTCCGAACAGAGGCAAATGCCGCACTGTACTTCGGGCAATTCCATCGGTGGCGAGAATTCCTCGATCAACTGCTGGAACTAAGCCCAGACCAACTCTTGCCGCATGTAAGATTGGCCCAATTCGGTCAATTACTGCACATGATGTATGCCGATTCGGCCCTTCGTCAATGCATCAAGGAAACGAACAGGCTCTTGTACGAAACGAAGGAGAACCCTCGGCAAGACCTCATCACCAACCTGGAACTGCTGCTGGCCGTGTGTCACTACGAACTGGAGAATTTCACTACTGCTGCGCAGATCCTTGATTCGGCACAATCTCGTTCATCATTGAAAGACCAGTTCTCAGAATCTGAGAAAGCAATGATGGTAACGCTCAAAAAGCTATTGAACAGTGCGGAGTACGAACGGAAAGGGATCATCGTTGCTGCTGCCAACGAACTAACGGATCACGGCATCAAACCTGTCGGATTCTTTGACCCCACTCTTTGGATACGCGCTCAGGCCGAAGCGAAACCGTATGCCGATGTATTCAAAATGGCCCACGGCATTACGGTTCCATGATTACTACCGACATTTGCCACCGTAAATGAATCATACTCCAGACGATACGATCATGGCGCT
>JBFHEW010000484.1:0-3003 GCA_041583955.1 Bacteroidia bacterium
AAACACCAGGGTCGATAAAAAGGCATTCTTCATTTCTTTATTCATTGAAATATTGATAGAAGATAGAAGTCGGCTGCCGACAGGAGAACCCAGTGACCTTATCGACAGCCTTCTTCATCATCAATCCTCGCAATAGTCTGCTCCTGAATTGTTCGAGAACGTTACGTTCTGAACCGTAAGATTCGGGTTGACGCCTGTACCGGAACCTCCACTGAAGAACGCGCATGAGCCACTGTAACTTATCTCTGAATTCGTCACTGTCAGTTTCGGACTTGCCCACATATAAATGGCTCCATCGAATTCTGTATTACCCGCATATTTCACCGTTACATGATCCAATACATTCTGTACGTTGGTAGTGTGTGTGAAGTAGAGACCACCCCAAGCACCATTTGCAGCAGTGGTACCATACATTCCGATCGGTAGTTGGCTTGATCCAACCGCAGTCAGGGCAGATTCATCACGAATGCGCATGGAACTTCCTGATTCAAAATACACATCCACACCTGGTTGCACGGTAAGCACAGCTCCTTGAACAACCTGCAGCTCTGAGCCTCCTTCGACCTGATAATCCACATTCACCTTTTTCCAGGTCTTGTTGGTACTGATGTGATTACCATTGTCGCCTAGCAGGATGCGTGTCATTCCATTACCGGTATAGTCATCCGTATTTGACGGGACATCCACGTAATCATAATCGATGTAGAGCGGAGCTCCATCATTCTGTGTGAATGCGTTTCCACCCAACTCGAGCCAAGCATCTCTGTAAGTGGCGTTCAGGCCGTGCGATGCACTCAATGTAACGGTAGAATTGGTAAGGCTCAGTCTCCCTTCTGCCCAAACAACGAAAGCACCTCTATCTCCATTGCTATTGTGTGCTATTCCTCCTGCATGTTCCACCACGCAGTGATCGAAGGTGTTCTTAGGGTCGTTAGAATAAACGATAACCCCTCTCCAGGATCCTTTTACACCATCCTGCCCCGTGAACGTAATAGGCTGTGTAGCGGTTCCTTGAGCTTTGAAAGAGCCGGTTTCCTGAACCTGAATTCCAGCATCTGTTGCGAATGCAATCGTCACGCCTGGCATGATCGTTATATCTGCCGTAACCAACATATCGCACGTAATGAGGTAATCGATACTAACATCAGGATCATCTACCAATACCCTATCCTGATTGAAGTAGTCACATTCCAACGTTGTGGTGGTTCCGGTAAGTGGGTCTTCCGGTTCGCAACTGGTAAGAAATGCAATGCACAATGCCAAAATACCTGTGTGTTTGATGTACGTTTTCATGATTCTGTTAGTTAATGATTTGTGCTACAAAGCTCAGCACAGGCTGCAATCCGGAAAAGTCAATGTCTCATGAATAATTCATATTCATATATGCACTTTAAATAGATATTTGTACTTATTTCGAAGGCATATAATTCATATCCATAAGTAATGAGCGACAGACTTTTTGAGCTTGTAGAAAAGATGAGCAGGACTGAAAAGTCGCACTTCAGGAAATTCGGTTTCAAAAGCCAGCACGGTGGGCAAGCCGAACAGGAACTTTTTGAAATGATACGAGAGGGGCAGCGAAAGCATGTTGCCGACCTTGACCGCTATGTGAAAGAACGGTATGCCATGACCGGGCGAAAGGACCTGATACGGATGCGCGCAAGGCTATTCGACTCGCTACTGAACAGCATCAGTGACCATCATCGGAGCAAGCATGACATCCATCATTTCTCCTCGATGCTGCTACATGCGAGAATTCTAACGGAAAAAGGACTTCAGAAAGAGGCCAGAAAAACACTCGGTAAGGGGCTACGACTGGCCCGAGAGCAACAGAAGCCACAATGGGAGGTGATATTGGCCAAGGAAATGAGCTTCATTGAAACACGCCATGGAAGCCATTCGGACATCCTTAAATCGATAGACCAACAGCTCGATTCTTTGAGACATTCGGAGCAATTGACACGATTGGCCCGCTGTTATGAACTTGCTTTCCATACGCAACGAACCCTTGGCCTACAGCGCGAAAACAGGGAGCAATTGGCCAATGAATTAAGGGGAATTGAAGCTGTGGCAGATGGTATCGATCTGAGCGACTGCCTCCCTGCCGCACAGTTCAATCGAATAATGATCAGGCAGATCGTTGCACATACCCTTACAGATACGGAGTCGTCCCTGCGTCATACAGAGGAAGCATATCATTTCGCCAGAAAGTATCCGGAAATGACCATTGGAAGAGCGCATTTGCCCGTTGCGCTGTTATCGAATCTCATCAATGATGGACTCTCTTCTTTCCGATTCCAATATTATCACACGTACATCGACACACTACGAACGTGGCCGGCAACGGATCCTACAACAAGGCGTTTTGCTGTCGGACAACTGTTCCGGACAGAGGCAAATGCTGCATTGTACTTCGGGCAATTCCATCGGTGGCGAGAATTCCTCGATCAAATGCAGAAACTGAGTCCTGACCAACTTTTGCCGCATGTGCGGTGGGCACAATTCGGTCAATTGCTGCACATGATGTATGCCGATTCGGCCCTTCGTCAATGCATCAAGGAAACCAACAGGCTCTTGTACGAAACGAAGGAGAACCCTCGGCAAGACCTCATCACCAATCTGGAACTGCTATTGGCAGTCTGTCACTACGAACTGGAGAATTTCACTACTGCTGCGCAGATCCTTGATTCGGCACAATCTCGTTCATCATTGAAAGACCAGTTCTCAGAATCTGAGAAAGCGATGATGGTGACACTGAAGAAGCTGATGAACAGTGCGGAGTACGAACGGAAGGGGATCATCGTTGCTGCCGCCAACGAACTATCGGATCACGGCATCAAACCTGTCGGATTCTTTGACCCAACTCTTTGGATACGCGCTCAGGCCGAAGCGAAACCGTATGCCGATGTATTCAAAATGGCCCACGGCATTACGGTTCCATGATTACTACCGACATTTGCCACCGTAAATGAATCATACTCCAGACGATACGATCATGGCGCT
>JBFHEW010000485.1:0-3002 GCA_041583955.1 Bacteroidia bacterium
CTTCGCCAAGATTTTCCGATACCGACCATTGGCCATCTGGCAATCTCTTGCTACGGAAGATGTCCATGCCTCCTTCTCCCGATTTATCGGATGTGAAGTAAAGCGTTTGGCCATCGGCCGATACAGATGCGTGTGTTTCTCTGAACGGTGAGTTGATGTTCTGATTGAGCAACTTCGGTTCGCTCCACGCGCCTCCTTTAAAGTCGCAGACATAAATGTTCCCATCTCCGAAATCATCTCGGTAGATGTACAGTTCCTGACCATCGGCAGATAGTCCAATAGTAGCTTCGTGTCCTTCGGTATTGATATTGCTACCAATGCCAACCGGCTTGCCCCACGTGCCATCCTCCTGTTTCTGAGAGACATAGATGTCTTCAAAATACTTCTCGTCCAGATCGAGAAGACCTCCTGTGCTTGTCGGTCTTCTTGAGGTGAATATCAGCGTAGATTCGGTTGCATCCACAACCGCAGAGTATTCGTCAAAAACCGTGTTGATGTTCTCTCCTAGGTTCTCTGTGCTGGCGCTTATCGGAGAATCGACTATCAATTTTCCGTTGTGGCAGCATTGTATCATCCACTCCACTTCTGCAATCCTATCCTTATCACTTATGTTGGCTTCTTGGAGATACTTCCTGTAAGCGGCAATGGCATAGTCGAACTGCAAATTCAGATGATAGGCCCTGCCCATGTAGAAGAATGCATCGATGGGAGCCTTTTCGCCTTTGTAGTTGTCTTTGGCCTTAAGGCTCGCATTACTGACAGCCTTCTCTAAATAAGGTACGGCCTCTTTCTTTCTTCCGTTGATCAGCAGGTAGCTTCGACCTACCTTATAATTGATGAGGGCGTTCTTTTCGTCAATGGCAAGTAGATCGAGGAAATTCTTCACTGCCCGCTCGCCCTTCCCGGCCTGAAGCTGCTCATCAGCTACAGGGTAAACGCGTTTGAAATGCGCCTCTTTGTTTACTTGTCGCTGAGCATGAGCAGCAACATTGCACAGAAGTAAGGTGGCAATTACTAAGAGTAACGGTCGACTCATTTGGTGCTTATCAGTTTGTTGACCTATTGTCTGAACAGGCTAATTGTTTCCGAAGTCTACTTCAGATTCAACCCGATACGCAAATATTCCTAAATGGTTCTATTGATGTCCCAATTCTCCAAATAATCTGCCACTCTCCGAACAAAAGAGCCTCCCAACGCACCATCAACGATACGATGATCGTATGAATGCGAGAGGAACATCATGTGTCTGATGGCAATGGCATCTCCTGTTGGAGTTTCTATCACTGCCGGCTTCTTTCGGATCGCTCCAACGGCCATGATCGCCACCTGAGGTTGGTTGATGATCGGTGTTCCCATCACGTTTCCGAACGTGCCGACATTCGTAAGCGTGTATGTTCCTCCTTGTATCTCTTCTGGCTTGAGTTTGTTGGCACGAGCACGTTCAGCAAGGTCATTGACCGCTTTGGTGAGACCAAGCAGGCTCATCTGGTCGGCATTCTTTATGACCGGAACGATAAGGTTACCGCTTGGCATGGCTGCAGCCATTCCCATATTGATGGATTTACGCTTAATGATGTTCTGACCATCGAGCGAAACATTCACACCTGGCATATCCTTTATTGCCTTGACCAGACATTCAATGAATATAGGAGTGAAGGTGAGCTTCTCTCCCTCTCTACGCTGGAATTCATCTTTCACTTTATTCCTCCACATGACCACGTTCGTGAGGTCTGCTTCCACGTAGCTGGTCACATGAGGAGAAGTGTGTTTGCTCATCACCATATGCTCGGCAATGATCTTGCGCATGCGGTCCATCTCAACGATCTCATCTCCCGGCATCAGCGGAACAGCAACTTTCCCAACATGTGCGGAAGGGGCTGAATGTGACACAGGGGCTGGTGCCGGTGCCGGTGTAGCAGGAGCGGACGTTTTGCCTCCACGATTCGGGAGATAATTGAGAATATCTGCCTTGGTAACTCTTCCGCCTTGGCCGCTTCCCTCGATCGTTTCCAACTCTTGAACGGAAACACCTTCTGTTTTGGCGATCGTTCTGACCAATGGAGAATAGAATTTTCCCGAATCAGACCGCTTTGGAATGTCGCCAACCTCGGCTTCACCATTCGATGAGGAACCGTTTGAAGAAACGGCCACCGGTTCTGCGATGGCTTGGGTCGATTCATTCTTAACGGGTGCAGAGGTTCTAGGAGTAGGTTCTGCCTGCGCTTCAGCCTCTGTGCTGATGTAGGCCACTGGGCTTCCTACCTGAACCACATCATCGGCCTGGCAACATTGCTCGGTCAATACTCCGGAAACGGGCGATGGAATCTCCGAATCCACCTTATCGGTAGCGATCTCCATGATCGGTTCATCCATTTCAATGGTATCACCAACCTCCTTTAGCCAACGGATAACCGTTGCTTCTGCCACACTTTCGCCCATCTTGGGCATCAACACTTCAACTTTCGCCATTGCTTAAACTTTGGGGGTGCAAAGATAACCGATCATGCTAAGACCATCGAGATAATTGAGTTTTGCGTATTTCACCTTCCAAGATCCCTGAATCCTTTAAACACGATATTCAGGTCGTTCGCCACCCGGTAATCCTTTGCATACAACATGTTCAGCTTGAGCAGACCTTCCTCGTCCGGTTCGCCTGCCTCCAACCCATCCAGTGGGTTGAGAACAGAATCCGCAATTTTAGGCAGGTGGAAATTCTGATCGGCATTCAGGTCTTTGATGTACCCTACCCAAGTACGTCTACCGACCAGAACACGGAAGACGTTCTGTAGCAGACCCAAGGGTCGTTTCATGAACCACATCAACAACGGACTTAGCACTAGGAACAGGACAGCAAGAACCACATCGAGCAGTCGCTTCACGCGTTGGTTGGTAGGCTTGGTGATGGAGTTGATGCCGAATGCATAAAGGTCGCCAGCCGTATTGATGGAATTACTGCCTATCAAGAACATCGATTCGGTCGGAGCGATCTTAAAATCGACCTC
>JBFHEW010000486.1:0-3000 GCA_041583955.1 Bacteroidia bacterium
CCATTGATCATGACCGCTCCTTTGGTGGGGGCGGTTGTACCGTTGAGAATATTGAGCAATGTTGATTTACCGGCACCACTGGCGCCCATCACTCCTAGCAACTGTCCGGATTCCTCGCGCGTGGAAAGCCGGTGCAATCCCTTCTTTCCTCCTGGAAAATGAAACTCGATGTCTTTGACTTCGAAAACAAGGTTGTGATCAACGCTATCGCGCATGAATCGCCCCACAATATCACTGTAATAGATGGGAGCAATTCCCGAAGTTCGAATGGACGAGCCGGGTGAAAGAATATTTACGCGATTGGAACGAACAGGCTGCCCGTTGATGAAAAGCGTTTCGCTTCCAAAATATCGGAACACATACAGGCCTACACTACTTATGCTCAGCACACGGATCTCTCCGTGCAGCGCCTCTGCATAAATATGGAAGGCGCGCTTCATGTCCGAAACCTTCAGACTGTTTACGATCAGAACGTTTTCAGAATCCTGCTCATCTTGAGCCGAGGCCTTTACGAAATGAAGGCAGCGCAGAAATTCCTTGTCATCAATATTGAACGAATCGGAAACCGTATTTACGAAATCAAGCTCCTGTCCATCAATGGAACCATCTGAGTTTACAAACTCCAAAAGGCGGAACAGAACAATTACCTTCTGCTTTTGAGTGAGTTCGGAATTGATGGCCATACAGATCTTAAGGATCTTGACCGAGCTTCTGGAAATACGCTTCCTTTTCTTCTCATCCTGTTCATCAGGACTTCCGTGGTACTCAACGAAGTAATTATCGAATACTTCGAGGTACTGAGCAACGAGTTCCTTGTTCAGCTGTAATTCCAGAAAAGCCTTCACAACCTTCCTCCCATTCTCAGAGAAGTTATCGTCCTTGGCAACCAAGGCGAAAAGCTGCATCAATGCTCTTAGTATTCTTTCACTCATTCGCTCTAAAAAAGAAAGGCATCCCTACAACGCGGTAGGAATGCCTTTGGTTACGCGATTTGCGTAAAATCTATTGCTTGAATCCGATGATCATCGTGGCGCAGCCCGACTTCACGTTCACCGTGTTCAACTTTGCCTCTATGGTGCAATCTATCGTGGAGCCGAATTCGAAATCCCAATAAGGTGTGTTCTTGTAATCGCTGCTCGCAAACAATTGGTTGTGGTCTTCATCGTAGATCTCGAAGATGAGATTCCCATCTGTAAAACCACTGCAACCTGCAATGCGGTAGGTACTTCCACCATAGAATGTCGCTCTGAACTCTGCAACCTGATCGCCATTGAGAAGCGCCCGGTATGATTGTCCATCAGAAATGTAATCTGCAGTGACATTCTCAGAACAGATCTTTGCAATGGAATCGCACTGTGCAGAAGCGGTTCCAACATAGGCCAATCCCATAATAAGGGCAGCCGAAAGTATTCTTAGTGTCTTCGTTCTCATTATTGGCCTACTATTTTGTTTCTGATTCTTCCCACTTTATCGGCAATTGCCTTCAAGTGTTCGGGTGTGATGACCACAACCGTTTTACTATTGATCTTGGTTTTCTTATTTGCAATATCCACTTGCGGCTTTTCGTAAGTGTACTGGATATCAATGGCATCAAAGTCGTACGCAAGTTCGATAAGGTCGTCAACCAATACATCGTATTCCGGCTGATTGTAATACTGCGTTAGCATCTTAACGATGTTGTTCAGCGTGTATTTCTGCTCACCGATACGGTTGATCACGTCCTGATTCTTGTCCTTAACAGCAATCTGCGTTGAAAAATAAAGAGTTTCGATCCAACCTCCTGCCAAGATAAGTGCTCCTACATTCATTCGGTCGTTATCCTTAAGGAATGCATCGGAGTTCCTGTAAGCCACAGCAACCAGGTTGAGCATGGAATCGCGCTTACCGAAATTGTTCTCAAATCGCTTGATGGTGTTCTCGTCAAAGGCACCTGTAATCCCCAATTCGTCTGAAAGCTTATTGATAACGCTCAGGTACTTGATGGCATCCTGGCTTTGATCATAAATGGTCACGTAGCCAACATCAGCACCATATACACCTAAGTTAAGGGCCTTCTGGAAGTTGGTAGCATAGGTTGTCACCTTCTTCGCATCATTCAAATAGGATTTGTTGTACTGCGCTCCAGACTTTTCAATCAGCATCGCAGTCTGAATTGGCGAAGGGATACTGAACATATTTCCTCCGATGGTCATCAATTTGGCTGCTGAAGAATCCACTTCCGCCACTACTTCTCCTCCATCATCTTTCTTCACGTCTGAGACGCAGCCTACCATGAAAATGGACGCAAGTGCAAAGGCACTGCCGTAACCCATCCATTTGTTTACGTATTTGCTTTTTATCATGACCTACTTCTGGTTAATATGGTTCGCAAGTAACAAAAATTAGAACGAATGGGCAACGACCGTCAGACTCCCAAAACCTTTGGTTCTAAAGGTCTTATCGACAACTGAAAGGTGCAGACCGGATCGATTGTCCATTCTCATTGATGCCCTCTTACTAGAATTAAGGGGAATTGGTTACAAAAATTCGGTTGAAGATCAGATCTTTATTCCTACTGTCAGAAAGAAGGTTCTTCCTGATGATGGAATGATGCCTGGCCCAGGATAACCAGTTGCCCTGCGGGTGAAGTAGCGATTATCGGTAATGTTCTCGATACCAGCATTGAAGTTGAAAATCCAGTATCTGTAGCCCAAGTTCAGATCCATCACATAGTAAGACGGGATGATGCCGTTAATGGCGTTACCTGTTTGAATGGAATTGGTGGCATCCGTAAACTGCTGGCCCGTGTAGGAAAGGAGGTACGACATTTTGATGTCTTTCCAAGAAAGGTCCAGACCTGTGCGGATGAGAAAGGCTGGGGTCAACTCCACTCGCTTGTCCTTGAACGCAGACTCATCAGAAGATACATAGCGGGCATCAAGCCACGTTATGTTGGAGAAGATGCCCATTTTCCAGTCGGATGCGGGAAGAAAGGTTTCCACTGCATTCCATCTCAGGTAG
>JBFHEW010000487.1:0-2994 GCA_041583955.1 Bacteroidia bacterium
CAATGGAGGTGTGGACCAATACGCTGACAACGATACGTATACCACCAGTTTTGAAATGCCCGAAGTGTATGCTGGCGACCTTATCGTGCGGTTTAAGACAAATAACTTCCCTCAAGAGAATTACTGGGAAATAAAGGACATTCTCGGAAATGTGGTCGCATCAAGATACACCGCTGCAGCAAACACGCTTTACCAGGATACCATGAATCTCGAGCCTGGATGCTACACGTTCTATCTGTACGATTCTGCTGATGACGGCTTATCGTATTGGGCATGGCCAAATCAAGGTAATGGATATTGCCGCCTGAAAGAGAATGGCGGTGGCTACTACGAATATTTCCAATCCGAATTCGGTGGGCTGATAACGCACGGCTTCTCGGTCGGTGCACTCGCCAGTGTTTATGATAATGTGGAAAAGGACAAACGGGTTGAGGTTTACCCTAACCCGAATCAAGACCAATTCGTCTTGGAATTGCAAGGTTTGATCGGAGATTACAGGATTACCGTGGTAAATGGCTTAGGTCAGATCGTAAGCAACAAAACCCTGAATGTGAGTTCCTTTCATGAAGAACGATTTGACCTTGAAGGAAATAACAACGGTATTTACTTCGTAAGAGTGGTTGGTGATGATCTGAACATTACAAAGAGAATTGTGGTTGCCAACTAGAGACACACACGATTTTTTAAAGCGATAGTCAAAGACAATTCTTAGTCCATCACCTTCTTATATTCGCAGCAAACTATACATACCAGATGAAAAAAATGTACGTAGCGGTGTTGTCCGCACTCCTTTACTCCTCCCCTCTTTTTTCTCAGGTGAGCCACGGTGGCCAACCACTGAATTGGGGAGAGTCAGTGATTCCATCCGTTGAGTTCGTTCGCACACCAACGCTCGACTTGGAATCGATTGCAGCCGAGGATGCCGAAAACGACCAATACAAGGAATTCGCGTTCCGATTCGGAATTGAGCATGCCGTGGCTTTGAACATTGCCGATCATGGTGATTGGACAGTAGAGAACGATATGAATGTATGGCGCCTCGGTGTGGAAGCACCCAATGCGAAGGCTATCAGTCTGGTATTCAATGAATTCAACCTGCCGAAAGGAGCCAACCTGTTCATCTATGATGTTGAGAAGACGCACTTCATCGGTTCATTCAATCAAACGAACAAGCAGAAGAATGGTATGCTTGCAACCAGTCTGGTTTACGGTGACAAGGTGATCGTTGAGCTACAGATACCTGTTTCAGAAGACGTTTCCAACGTTGAACTGGCGATCGATCAGATCGTACACGCCTACAGAGGATTGGACTCAGAGTTTGAAGAACTGAAATCGGTTGCCCGTGGACCATTTGGAAACAGTGGTGCTTGCAACATCAATGTAAACTGCCCGGAAGGAGATGAGTGGCAGGTTGAGAAGAAATCGGTGGCTTTGATCGTAAGTGGTGGTGGTGCCGTATGTTCAGGTGCGTTGATCAACAACACGGCCAACGATGGACATCCTTACTTCCTTACCGCTAATCACTGCCTCGGTGGTGGTGTCGGAAACTGGGTGTTCTATTTCAATCATGAATCAAGCACCTGCGGAGGCAACACTGGCCCCACGAACCAGACGGTTTCCGGAGCAAGTATCGTTGCAAGCAATTCAGGCTCAGACTTCGGATTGCTCGAAATCAACAATGGAAACGCTATTCCAGCAAGCTACAACGCAGAATGGGCAGGTTGGGACAACTCGGATCTGACATCTTCTGCAACAACTGCAACAGGTATACACCACCCTTCAGGAGACGTGAAAAAAATATGTCATGACGAAGATGGACCGACTAAGACAAATCAGGGCGGAGCCCAGGTCTGGTACATAGACCAATGGGAAGACGGAGTAACTGAAGGAGGTTCGTCCGGTAGTCCTCTTTTCAATCAGGATCACCGCATCATTGGTCAATTGTACGGAGGCGGTGCGGCATGCCAAGGAAGCGTGAACAATGGTCAGCCTGATTGGTACGGACGTCTGGGGGTTTCTTGGGATGGGAACAGCTCAACCAGCAGATTGCGAGATTGGCTTGACCCACAGAACACAGGAGTAACCACCCTTGACGGATACCCTACAGGTGCCGTTTCATACAATTATGATGCTGCCAGCAACGGATTGAACGGGGTTCCGGATGCGCTTTGCGAGATTCAATCCATCTCCCCCACTTTCGTTCTCAAGAACAATGGCACTGTGAATCTTACTTCCTGCACCATCACCTACAGTTATAATGGTGGTGGCAATCAGGTCATCAATTGGACGGGGAACCTTGCCCAAGGAGCAACCACTAACGTGCAATTGGCAAGCTTCACTACGCAGATAGGAACCAATACGATCACCGTTTCGGTCTCATCTCCAAACGGGCAAACAGATGAAAATGCGAATAATAACTCCACTTCCAGAACATTGGATCTGACTGTTGGTGAAGACGTGATAAACCTCACGATACGAACCGACTCTTACGGATACGAGACATACTGGGAACTGCGCGGGCCAAGCAATCAGGTGGTGGCTTCTGGAGGAAACACCAATGTTGGCCCTAATGGAGGCGGAGCTCAAACTGCCCAAGCAGGAGACTCAGGTGCCTATGGAAACAACGAGACCATTACGGAAACGATCCAGCTTGTAGGAGATGGCTGCTATACATTCCATATCGTAGATGATTACGGTGACGGAATCTGCTGCTCATTCGGAAGTGGATTTTACCGGATAAGGGATGGAAACAATGACCTTATTCTTTCAGGAAATCAATTTGATGACGAGGTTGTGGATGAATTCGGCATGGTAGGCGGTCTTTCTGTTGCTGAAGCAAGTTTTGGTGAGTTGCTGATATACCCTAACCCGACCGAAGGCATCCTGAACATTCAGGTGGAAAAGGCTGAGGAACTCAATTCAATTTCTGTTCTTGACATGATAGGAAGAACCGTAGCCCAATTTGCAGTGACGGGTAACAACAGAACGACAATC
>JBFHEW010000488.1:0-2990 GCA_041583955.1 Bacteroidia bacterium
AAGGTCTCTTCCGAAACGCGCGTGGTTACACGGACATCTGTTGCAGAGAAATTGATGGTGAAAGGATGGCTCGAGACATCCTGCCGACCACCTTCAAAATCGTAGCCCATGTCCTTCAGAACCTCAATCCCGAAATCCCACTGTTTGTCGTGATTGAAGTACTGGTCCATGAAGCTGTCGTTCACCTGTGGCTTGCTTTTGATAGCATCCAACAAAGGTTTCAGGTCCTTCTTCACGCCTTCAAAAAGTGCATCCAGTTCGGCAACGGTACAATCTGGTTCAAACTCATCGCATAACGCATCGTACGGATGTCCTTTATACCCGACAATTTCAGCTTCTTCGCGCTTGAGGTCGATCACCTTCTGCAGAAAGGGTGCGTATAGCGAGAAATCATTCTTTTTCTTGGCTTCTTGCCAATGGAAGAACGCTTCGCTGGTGGCGCGGCTCATGGCCTCGATGAATTTGCTGTCGAATAAGGTTTTCCGCTTCAGGTCGCGGGCGGTGTGCTTGATATTGGATGCCTGTTTTGGATCGGACGGAAGGTTGGCTGCCAATTCGTCAACCAACTTCTTCAGTTCGCGGTCAGTGCTTTTGATGTGCGCCAGTTTCGACAACGTTCCGATCTGCTGCGCTCTGCGTGCATGGCTTTTTTGCGGCATGTAGGTTTCCAGATCCCAATGGAGCAGGGCAGTGGCATGGGCGATATCGGCTATTTCAGAAAGGGCTTCGGTGTATTGGGTGTATTTATCCATACTTGATTTGATCTGTTGATGATGCGCTGACAGGCAGATGAGGTTGCGAAAGTAATAGTCCTGTGGATTTAGGTTTCCTGAATTTCAATTCGGTTTGTGCCAGATTGCTGGGTTATTTTGCTTAAAATCGTGCTTGAATTATTAATACCGATACGGCAAAATGAGCAAAGGAAAAAGCAATGGCGCAAAGGCGCTGATCGACACACTGACCAATGCAGGAATTGATACCTGTTTCACCAATCCGGGAACTTCAGAAATGCATTTCGTTGCTGCCTTGGATAATTCGGAAATGCGTGCCGTCCTGACACTTTTCGAAGGTGTGGCAACGGGCGCTGCCGATGGGTATGCGCGCATTGCCGAAAAACCTGCCGCAACGTTGCTTCATCTTGGTTGTGGATTGGGAAACGGCCTGGCCAATCTGCACAACGCACGAAAGGCGAGAGTTCCGATGGTGAATATTGTGGGAGATCACGCCACGTATCATGTTCAATACGATGCTCAGCTTCAATCAGACATTGAAACAGTGGCAAAGAATTGTTCAGAATGGGTAAGGACCACGCAGGAAACAAGCAAGATCGGTCAGGATGCGGCCGAAGCCATCAAGGTGGCCACAGGTCAACCCAATCAGATCGCAACCCTCATACTGCCTGCGGATGTTTCGTGGGGAGAAGGTGGTGAGTCTTTGAGCGATTTCTCTCAGCCAGAACCGCAGCCGGCTTCCACCGAAGTGGTGAATAGGATTGCCGAAGTGCTCAAGTCCTCAGGCAAGAAAGTGGCCATCCTTCTGGGTAGAAGGGTCACGCTCGAAGCGGGATTGCTGGCTGCTTCCAAACTATCTGAAAAGACCGGAGCCAAACTTTTTGCAGAGGTATTCCCCACGCGACTGCAACGCGGGGCAGGACTTCCGAACGTGGAGCGCATTGCCTATTTGGCCGAAATGGCTTCCGTGCAATTGAGTGGCTACGACCATTTGATCTTGATCGATGCCAAAGCACCTGTTTCGTTCTTCGCCTACCCGGGTAAGAAAAGCTACCTGGTACCTGAAGATTGCGAGCTACATGATCTGGTGAGCAAGGATCAGGATGCGCTGAAGAGTCTGCAGGCATTGGTGGAGGCAGTAGGAGCCAAGGACACCGCCCCGAAATTACACGAAGCCTCCCGTCCGAATCTGCCTTCGGGCAAGCTGAATGCCGAGAAGATCACACAGGCCGTAGGCGCGCTGCTCCCCGAGAACGCCATCATTTCAGACGAAGCACAGACCTCTGGGCTCAAGTTGCCAAGCAACACGGCAGGTTCGCCCAAGCACGATCTGCTCACGCTTACAGGTGGCGCCATCGGACAAGGATTGCCCGTAGCCGTTGGAGCGGCCATTGCAGGTAGAAACCGACCCGTTCTGGCGCTTGTTGGAGACGGTTCTTCCATGTACACGATTCAATCGTTGTGGACCATTGTTGCCGAAAACCTGGATGTGACCACCGTCATCATGAATAACGGCTCATATGCCATTCTCAATATTGAATTGGAAAGAGTTGGGGCCGAAAAGGCAGGGCCCAAAGCCAAAGCACAATTGGATATTTCCCAACCCGGGATTGATTTCGTTTCCATTGCCAAGGGAATGGGAATGCCTGCCGAGCGGGTGAGAACGGCCGAAGAATTCAATCGTGCGTTAGAAAACGCGTTCCGTGAACCCGGACCGCATTTGATCGATGCGGTTGTGCCTAGCGAATACGAAGGTTTGAAGCTGAAGGCGTTGCCTTACCTGCTGGGGTCTTTGGATAAGATCCCGAACCCGATTGCGAAAGCCATAAAGAAGAAGCTGGCTCCGTAAGGGAGTACGGCCGTACGCCCTTACAATCGCAAGCGTAAGAACTGAACTGCCACACTCAACCAAGCTGCAACGAGAATAAGCCCTCCAATAGGTGTTGCCAAACCAATTGCTTTCACGCCTTCCATTCCGTGCACCGGAATAGTAGAAAGCAAGAAAATTGAACCCGAGAAAAAGAGTATTCCCACAGCGAATAACCAAAGCGACACTTTCAAATTCACATCAAACTGCTTGGAAAGTAGCACGCAGCCGGCAATGGCGAAAATGTGCCACATCTGATACCGAACTCCCGTAGCGAAGCTATTCAGTTGGACATCAGACAGCGTGTTCCTCAACGTATGTGCGCCAATGGCTCCAAGTATGACGGTGATGGCACCCAGAATGGCTGCGGTAACGATCCAGTTTTTCATCAT
>JBFHEW010000489.1:0-2985 GCA_041583955.1 Bacteroidia bacterium
TAAGCGAAAAGAGTTGGCTTCCGAGATTCGCTACTACAAACAGAATTCGCTGCGCGAGTGAACAATTCTACGGGAATCTACTTATTTGAATTTGTGGTATGCAAGCATACCTTTGCGCGGCTAAAAGTCGCCCCAATCACACAGCGAAGTTGAAGGAAGTATACATTACATCACTGGCCAAGTTTTTACCGAACCAACCCGTTTCCAACGATGAAATGGAGTCGGTACTGGGAATGATAGGGGGCAAGCCCTCAAGGGCCAGAAGGATCGTCCTCAGGAATAACGGCATACAGACAAGATATTATTCTCTACGACCAGATGGTACGTTCAGTCACTCCAATGCCGAGTTGGTATTGGAAGCGATCAAGAACCTCGGTGCCGATCTGAAGGAAATAGACGTGCTTTCATGCGGTACCTCGGCCTCAGACCAATCGTTACCATCTCACACCGCCATGGTACACGGATTGCTGGATTCGCAAATGGAGATCGTTTCGCCAAGTGGAGCATGTTGTTCCGGTATCCATGCCATGAAATACGCTTACCTGAGCATCAAGGCCGGAGAGGCTACCAAGGCCATTACAACCGGTTCCGAACTGGTATCGCCCATGATGATGGCGCGTAATTTTGAAGCCGAATCGCGTTCGGTTTCGGAGCTGGAGAGCAATCCGTTCATCGGTTTCGAAAAGGATTTTCTACGTTGGATGCTGTCGGATGGTGCAGGAGCAGCCCTGTTGCAGGATGCCCCCAATGCAGAAGGTAATTCGCTCAAAGTGGAGTGGATAGAAAGCCGCTCGTATGCACATGAATACGAAACCTGCATGTATGCCGCTGCCGATAAGAATGCTGATGGCTCGGTAAGATCCTGGAAGGAATTCGAGCCGGCAGAATGGTTGGACCACTCTGTTTTTGCCATGAAGCAGGATGTGAAGCTACTTGGCAGTACCATTGTTCCGCTTGGAGGCAAGTACCTTACCGAAATCGCCAAGCGCAGAAACCTCGATGTCTCTTCTGTCGATTACTTCCTACCACACCTATCATCGAATTTCTTCCGCAAGCAGGTTTACGACCAGCTGAAAGCAGACGGGATGGAGATCACCGAAGACAAGTGGTACACCAATCTTGTAGAGGTGGGCAATGTGGGTTCGGCCTCCATCTATATCATGCTGGAAGAGCTTTTCAATTCAGGAAAATTGAAAAAAGGGCAGAAATTGCTACTCATGGTACCAGAGAGTGCACGGTTCTCCTACGCATATGCACTTTTAACCGTCTGCTGATAGATGCTTGTAAGCCGCGAAGATGTGCTGAAATTCATCCCGCAGCGTGCGCCCATTGTGGTTGTACACGGTTTGTTGGAGCATGCAGAAAATGCGTCTGTCTCCGAGTTCCATGTAGAGCACGACCATCTTTTTGTCCGTGATGGAAAGCTCCTTCCATCCGGGTTGATGGAGAATATTGCTCAGACCTCGGCACTGCGTTCGGGCTATCATTTCTCCAAGCAGATGGAGGCAGGAGGAGAGAAGAAGGAACCTCCCATCGGCTTCATAGGCGCATTGAAGAATTTTGTCGTTACAGACCTTCCATCCGTAGGTTCGGTCTTGAGAACCACGGTTACCGTCCTTCACGAAGTAATGGGAATGCAAGTGGTGGAAGCGCACGTTCAGTGCGGGAGGAATGTGATCGCCAGTTGCGAAATGAAGATATTCTTGAGCCAGGAAAACCAACCAGTACAACGTTGATCACCCCTATTCATAGTACCTAGCACCGAACCATGTCAGCAGATCTAATAATAAAACTGAAAACACAGATCATTGAAACCTTGAATCTGGAAGACCTAAGTCCAGACGATATCAATGATACGGACCCTCTTTTCGGAGACGATGGCATCGGGCTCGATTCCATCGATGCCCTCGAACTCATCGTTCTCATGAATAAGGAGTACAACATTCAAATTGCCGATCCGGAAGAAGGAAAGAACGTTTTCCACTCGGTGAAGACCATGGCCGACTACATTCAGGCCAATTCCTAGTTCCGCTCCGAAATGAATTTCGTCAGGTCGTCCTGATGGCTCTTGAACGTGAAAGCGTTCACTACACGGAAGTAATTATGGGTGTCCACACAATAATCGAAAGCGTATTTGGCCACCGTCAGTTTTGAGTCTTCAAAGCTGAAAACGCTGAGAAGATCCACGATCTGATCGGCACGGAAACACTGCTTCGATTTGATCATCATCTTGGCCTGTTTCTCCATTGAATCTTTGAACGATGCAGCCTTCACCAATCCTTTGATCTCTGACAATTCCTGCGCCTGTACTTCGCAGATGGGCTGAGGGAGGGGAGCTGGAGCAGGTGCAGGAAGTGGTTGCGGAATAGGGACCAACTCAATGCCCATGCCTCCAATGAGGTCGTGCAATCGGAAAGCGCTGCTGAAAAGTTGGAACGAATCGTAGACATCGTAAAAGTTCTCTGGATCGAGTACACGAGCATGGCTCACGTAGGCAAAATCGATGCGGTATGCATCCTGCCCAAGCAGTCCACATACCTGATATACCTGTGCACTTGTCATGCAGAAGGGCTCAAACTGTTGCATGGCGGTGCGGAATCGTGCCGATTCCTGAGGCATGGCCCGCAACTGTTGTAACTGCGACTGGAACATGCGTGGATTGATGGGGCCACGGCAGTTCTGGGCTTGCAGGCCCGTTGTCAATAGTATAAAAGCGAAAACGAAGAAGTGTCTCATTTGTAGATGCATACGTTAGAATCGGAGGCTCGAATTTAGTTGTTCCGCCCTTTTAGAAGAATGGAGGGCTCACAATTTGACCAAAATGATGCCGAGCATTACAAGAACGACACCGACCAATCGGGTCCTGCTGAAATCCTCCTTGAGAACGATGTAGCCCGCCAGCGCACCGAACACCACCGAAGCCTCCCTCACCGCCACGATCCGGCTTATATCTGCGATCTGCATGGCATAAAGGATAATCAGGTA
>JBFHEW010000490.1:0-2982 GCA_041583955.1 Bacteroidia bacterium
GCTCAAAGAACAGGGCGATATCGGATACCATTATTTCTTCTTTCTGACAGCGCCACGCTTCGGCTTATCCGGTGTTTTAGCAATGATCTCCTTGCAATCTTCCAGCGTGAGCGATTCAGGTTCCGTTCCTTTAGGAATGCGGTAATTCTTTTTCCCGACTGCTATATAGGGTCCGTATCTACCGTTCTTGACCTGGATGACATCCGTTCCATCCTTGAACTCGTGGATCATCATCTTCTTCAGTTCTTCCCGCTTCGTTTGAATGAGTTGAACCGCAGCGTCCTTGGTGATGGTCATCGGATCCTCGTCTCCTAATGAAACGTAGGATTTTCCATGACGGACATAAGGCCCGTACTTACCGATTCCAATAGTTAGTTTTTCTCCTTCAAACTCACCAACCTCTCTCGGAAGCTTGAATAACTCCAAGGCTTCTTCCAGCGTTACTTCTTCCATGCGCTTGCCGGCCGGAATGCTGGCGAACTTCGGTTTCTCTTCGTTTTCAGCCTCGCCTATCTGCACCATGGGACCGAATCGACCCAAACGTGAGTAAACGTTCCTGCCTGAAACGGGATCGACCCCTAACAGCGTTTCTCCAGTTGCTTTTTTAGCATTCTGTTCCGTATCCACAGTGGTAAGATGGAATGGCTTGTAGAACGCATCGATCATGGAGGTCCATTCCTTCTGTCCCTCTGCGATCTCATCGAACTCCTTTTCAACCTGAGCAGTGAAATTGTAGTCGAGAATCTCGGTGAAATTCTCCACAAGGAAATCAGTGACCACTTTACCGATGTCTGTTGGGAACAATTTCGTCTTCTCGGCACCGGTAATCTCCGTCTTCACTTCTTCCCTATAGCCTTTAGGGTCGAGAACGATGTAGCCGTATTCACGCTCTACCCCTTCTTTCCCTTCCTTCACCACGTAGTTTCTACTTATGATGGTATTGATGGTAGGCGCATATGTTGATGGTCTTCCTATTCCCAACTCCTCGAGTTTCTTTACCAAACTGGCTTCGGTGTATCGTGGTGGGGGTTGTGTAAAACGTTCAATTCCTTCCACTTTCACAGACTCCAGTTGTTGTCCGATAGACAGATCAGGCAGCATTCCTTTGGTGTCTTCGGTCTCATCATCCGTACCCTCAAGGTACGCTTTCAGGAATCCTTCGAACTTGATGATCTCTCCCTGCGAAACAAATCCTATATCTGAACTGGAAACATTGATATTGACGGTGGTGCGCTCCAATTGGGCATCTTGCATCTGAGACGCAATGGTCCTCTTCCAAATGAGGTCGTAGAGTTTCTGATGAGCCGCATCTCCTTTGATCTTCTGCCTGTCCATATATGTAGGTCGGATGGCCTCGTGTGCCTCCTGGGCCCCTTTCGACTTTGAACTGTACTGCCTGGTCTTGACATACTCAGGCCCATAAAGTTTGGTGACCTCCTCCTTGGCCGCATTTATGGCAAGATCGGAAAGATTCACACTATCGGTTCTCATGTAGGTGATATTCCCTTCTTCGTAAAGGTCCTGGGCGATCCGCATGGTGCGCGTTACGCCAAAACCCAGTTTACGGCTTGCCTCCTGCTGCAACGTAGATGTGGTGAATGGTGCGGCAGGTGTGCGTTTTGCAGGCTTTTTCTGAAGGTCGGAAACCGAGAACGTTGCGTTTTCGCATGCCTTGATGAAGGCACGTGCTTCTTCGAGGGTGGCAAAACGTTCAGAAAGCTCGGAACGGAATTCCATTCCATCGACATTGAAGTAAGCCAGAATACGGAAAGCAGATGTTGCCTGAAAGGCCTCGATCTCGCGCTCACGCTCCACAATGATGCGTACAGAAACGGATTGTACACGTCCGGCAGAGAGGTTCGGTTTCACTTTCTTCCACAGTACAGGCGAAAGCTCGTATCCTACCAAGCGGTCAAGGATCCTACGTGCCTGTTGTGCATTGACAAGGTCGTTATTGATCGTGCGCGGGTTCTCCACCGCATTGAGAATGGCCGACTTGGTGATCTCGTGGAACACGATTCTTCGCGTCTTCTCCTCTTTCAGTCCCAGTGCCTCTTGCAGATGCCATGAGATGGCCTCTCCTTCGCGGTCCTCATCCGATGCCAACCAGACCAGGTCGGCCTCCTTGCTGAGTTTCTTCAATTCCTTCACAAGGTTCTCCTTGTCCTTCGGAATCACGTACTCGGGTTTGTAATTGTTGTCAACATCAACCGAAAGTTTCTTTGAAGGAAGATCCCGTATGTGGCCAAAGCTGGACCTGACGGTGAAATCTTTGCCTAAAAAACCTTCTATGGTCTTTGCCTTAGCGGGTGACTCAACAATTACAAGGTTCTTCATATGATGCGTTTGGGTGTCAATTCAGGGGCACAAAGAAAACCAAATATTGAAACGTTGAAAGTTTAAGCTTCAACTCGTGGCAGCGTAACAACGAAACGAGTGCCAGATGGCTCGTTGTCAAAAACTGCAATCGTACCACCATGCTTCTCAACCAAGAGTTGTACAAGGTAGAGACCGATGCCCGTACCTTTCGTCTGTCTCACCTCCTCGTTTCCTATTCTATAAAAACGTTCAAAGATCTTCTTTTTCTTGCTGTTGGGAATACCGGCTCCATGGTCTTCTACCGACAGTTGCACCTGGTCCTTTGTGTTGGCAGATAGTGTCACTTCTATTCCGCTACCCGCTCCATATTTCACTGCGTTATCGATCAGATTGATCAATACGCTGTGCATGGCTGCCTTATCTATGTTCCAGTTCACATCGGGAGTGATCTGGGTCTGTAGCCTTCCTTCTTCCAGTTCCCTTGCGTAGGTTGCCTGGATCTGAGAAGATACGAAGCTCGATAGGTTGACCATTTCCTTGTTCAGCGGCAGCCCTCCAGACTCGACCTTGTTCACTAAAAGCAGGTTCTCCACAAGATTCTCGAGCCTGTCCGTGTCTCCGAGCGCCCGCTCATACAATTGTTTCTTCTTTGCTTCAGGCAGC
>JBFHEW010000491.1:0-2977 GCA_041583955.1 Bacteroidia bacterium
TGCTGCACTGGAGGCCGTTCAGAATGTGCCTCTCGAGATGCAGTTGCCGCCTCAACGTAATTACGATGTGGCGTTTAAGAGTGAATATGTGGTGACACAGCTCGACAATGCATTCGTCAACAGCACCTACCAGACCTTTACGGGTGGAGGTTCGTTCAACAACCCTGGATTGAACGGATTTTTCAAGACCGGCATCACCGACATCCTTGACGATTACAAAGTGGTGGGTGGTTTCAGATTGACGGGTAACCTGAATACGAATGAGGTTTTCGTGTCAGCTCAGAATTACAAAAGGAGATTGGATAAGCAGGTGGTGTTCCACCGACAGTCCATAGAGGATGTGATTTCCTTTTCCACCGTGGCACAGGTATATACCTACACGCTCACCTACAAGATGAACTATCCGTTCAGCGATTTCTCCGCACTCCGCGGGAATGTGTTGGGACGATTCGATCAGACGGTCTATAAGAGCACTTCTGACCGGAATCTTGAAAGACCTGATGAGTTGCAATGGACCGGAGGATTGAAGCTCGAGTATGTGTTTGATAACACATTACCAATGGGCCTTAACCTGTATCGAGGTACGCGACTTAAACTATTTGCCGAGTACTTCCAGCAGATAGACAGTGAGGCAAAGAACCTCTTTGTAGTTGGTTTGGATGCCCGTAACTACATCAAGGTGCACAGAGAGTTGATCTGGGCCAACCGATTGGCGGCAAGTACTTCGTTCGGAAAACAGAAACTCGCCTATTTCCTTGGAGGTGTCGATCAGTGGATAGCCCCTGCTTACAACAACGATATTCCGGTCGACTTCAGTCAGAATTACGGTTTTCAGGCCTTGGCCACCAACATGCGAGGTCATCCGCAGAACATCCGTAATGGAAACAGCTTTGCTGTGATCAACAGCGAGTTGCGTTGGCCCATCTTCAGATACCTCATCAACAGACCTATCAAGTCAAACTTCATCTACAATTTCCAGATAGTGGGATTCGGGGATATCGGTACGGCATGGACGGGGCTGCATCCGTTCTCAGACGAGAATTCGTTGAACAGAGAGGATATTCAGCAGGGATCCGTTCTTATTACCGTAAAGAACAGACGCGAACCGATTGTAGGAGGATTCGGACTGGGAGCCCGGACCAAGTTCCTCGGTTACTTCATCAGGGTCGATTATGCTTGGGGCGTGGAGAACCGCAAGATCAATGACGGATTCTGGTACATTTCACTGAGCATGGATTTTTAATATGAACGAACCAAACAAGAAAAACATGAGTGTTTCAATGATTCTGATCCTATTACTGATCGGGGTGGCTGCCGGCTTTGCCAGCGGGTTTGTAGGCGTTGGTGGCGGAATCATCATTGTACCTGCGTTGGTATTCTTCCTAGGGTATTCGCAACACATGGCACAGGGAACCAGCCTTGCGCTCATGCTGCCTCCAATAGGTCTGTTAGGCTTTTACAATTATTACAAGAGCGGAAACACCAACGTCACCGCTGCTGCCATCATAGCCGTTGCATTTGTGTTGGGTGCGTACTTTGGAAGTAAATTGTCCATATCAATGGACCAGCGGGTTGTGAAGAAGATCTTCGGAGGCGTGATGATGCTGGCTGCTGCTAAATTGCTTTTCAGCAAATGATGAAAGACAGGATCAAACAGAAGGTTGCCGAGTCGGCCAGTGAGATACGTGATATACGAAGGCATCTGCACGCCAATCCTGAATTATCGTTCAAGGAGTATGAAACCAGTAAGTTCGTTGCTTCAACGCTTTCCAATTGGGGAATCTCCTACAAAGAGGGATTCGTAGAGACAGGAATCGTTGCGCACATCGAAGGGAGGAATCCAAGTTCAAAGGTCGTTGCTTTGCGTGGGGATATGGACGCGCTTCCGATCCTGGAGGCCAACGAAGTGTCGTATCGGTCAAAGAATGAAGGCGTGATGCATGCGTGCGGCCACGATGTGCATACGTCTTGTGTCTTGGGCGTAGCCAAGATCCTGCATTCGCTACGCGATGAGTTTGAAGGAACCGTGAAGATCATCTTTCAGCCAGGCGAGGAAAGATTACCTGGCGGTGCCTCACTTATGATAAAGGAAGGAGCATTGGAGAACCCAACGGCCAGCTCAATAGTGGGTCAGCACGTGCTGCCCGAATTGGAAGTGGGAAAGGTGGGTTTCCGTTCGGGAATGTACATGGCATCGGCCGATGAGGTCTATTTCACTGTGAAAGGAAAGGGCGGTCATGCAGCATTGCAGCAGTACCTTATCGACCCTGTTCTCATCACGTCTCACATCATTGTCGCTTTGCAGCAATTGGTTAGCCGCAGGTGTAAGCCGGGCGTGCCTTGCGTGCTTTCCTTCGGTAGTGTCCATGCCAACGGGGCCACCAATGTGATTCCCAACGAAGTTCAGGTGGCCGGAACTTTCAGAACAATGGACGAGGAGTGGCGGAAGGAGGCCCACATCATCATGAAGAAATTGGCCACCGAAATGGCCGCATCCATGGGAGCCAGCTGCGATTTCAAAGTGGAGGTCGGTTATCCGTTCGTGTACAACGATGAGACGTTGACCGCCTTTGCTCAGCATGCAGCCAAGGAATACCTTGGCGAAGAGAACGTGGTTGAACTGGACATGCGCATGACCGGTGAAGACTTCAGCTTCTACACACAGCACATGCCTGGTTGTTTCTATCGATTAGGGGTTAGGAATGAGGAGCAAGGGTTGACCTCAGGTCTTCATACACCCACCTTCAACGTGGACGAGAAATGCCTTGAGATCGGAACAGGCCTCATGGCTTACATTGCGTATCGGCAGCTTACAGCCTAGAAGAAAAGCAGGTAGTGGTTTTTCACGGCCTCGTGTCGCGTAGCCGGGTTCAGGAACTCAACCGTCAGGTTCTGAACGCTGAAGTTCTGCAGAACCGTATCCCGTTCGGGTCTGACGCCTAACGAAAGCAATTCATCGTATCGGTCTTGATTGACA
>JBFHEW010000492.1:0-2977 GCA_041583955.1 Bacteroidia bacterium
TAGAACATCACAGCAATGACCGCCATCACTTTAAGTATCTCTCCGAATATCACGAGAATTCCGTTGGAGAAAATGTCGGCAATGGTTTCGATGTCAGAAACAACCCTCGTAACCAACGTACCGATGGCGGTGCGGTCGAAATATTGCAGTTTGAGACGGTTAATGTGGTCGTACAACTCAATACGGATGTCTCTTATCACAGTTTGTCCGAGCCAGTTGGCGGAGTAGGTGTAGAAGTAGTAGGTGACGGCTTCAACCATGAGAACCCCAATGATCAGTAGGGTCATAGCGAGCAGCCCGTCAGGGTCGGGCGTTACAATGTAGTTATCGAACGCGTATTGAATGAGAATTGGTCGCAGCGGTGAGAGTGCAGCGATTGCAATGGTGAGAATGAACGTGAAGATGAAGCGGCCTTTGTAGGGCCGAACATATTTAAGGACCCTTGTCAGTAGGTCCATGTCGAGCGCTTTACCTGTTATCTCGCTCACTTGCTTGTCAGAAAAATGTTGTTCGGATATTCCACGCGCGACAAAAATAGTCCGTGAGCAGGAACAGAACGACCTGCAGCAGAACGGTCTTTTGACGCCAATATGAGTTCAAAATCCTCGAGGCTTGTTTTTCCTTGTCCCACATCCAATAAGGTTCCGACAACGGCCCGAACCATGTTACGCAGAAATCGATTGGCAGTAATGTGAAAGACCATCATGTTCCCGTTCTGTTCCCAACCAGCGTGGTGAACCGTGCAAATGTCTGTATGATTATCGGCATTGGCCTTGCAAAAGCAGCCAAAATCCTTTTCACCTAACAGCAGAGTGCAAGCCTTGTTCATGCGCTCAATGTCAAGCGGAATATTGAACCTGTAGGAACGGTCGGCACCGAACGGGTCTTTTTGCGTGGTGATGACGTATCGGTAGCTACGCTTGATTGCATCGAAACGGGCATGCGCATCATCCTGAACAGGATGGATGTCCTGAATGGCGATGCTTGCCGGAAGCATGGTATTCAACTTATGTACGATGAGACCCTTATCTGAAGGAAGTTGATTGGCATCAAAATGTGCAAAGAACTGAGAAGCATGCACGCCAGCATCTGTTCTTCCACATCCTGTCAGAGGGGTTTCGTGCTGCAGAATGGTACTGAGTTTTTCGGTTATTTCCTGCTGAATGCTGGGCGCGTTGTCCTGCATTTGCCAACCATGGTAATCGGTTCCGTTGTAACTAAGCTCGAGGAAATAACGTGCCACTATCCACCGGTTCGTTTCACCTTGAATCCTTCATCTTTCAGCAGTTCCATCACCTTTTGAACATGATCGCCCTGTATGATGATCTCGCCATCCTTGGCGGCACCACCAACGCCACATTTCGATTTCAGCATTTTGGCCAGATCCTTCAGGTCGTCAATATGGAGTTCGCCAAATCCGGTAACCAGCGTAACGGCTTTTCCTTTGCGTTGTTTTCTGTCCAACGAAACGCGCAGGTCGAAAGCAGAGCGTTCAGTACCGCTGAATGATTCACTTTCAGGTTCTTGCGCATCCATCGGGCGGTCTGGTTCGGTAGAGAACACCAACGAACCGAGGCTTTCCAATCCTTTGGCTTTCTGGGGTCTGTTCTTACTCATTCGGTACGATTACTTTTAACGACATGGGTCTGATCCGGATCTCAATCACCTTTCCAAGTTCGAAAGGATCGCCATCCAAATGTGCAACGTCATTGCGCTCCTGCGTGATGGTCATTTCCTTGAACTTGAAGGTTTTGATGTACTTGCTTGTGTGCAGCGTTCCCTGAAAAAGTCGGTAGAAATTAATGAACATTTGATAGATCGGCATCGGATTGAGCACCACGGCATCTATCAGACCATCATCGATTTTGGCTTTGGGAGCAACAAGCGCATCGTTTCCGTATTGGGATGAATTCGCCAAGGCGATCTGCCACGCTTTGCGTTCAAATTCGCGACCATCTGCGATGATCCGGTAGGTCTGCAGCTTATAGTTGAACAGCAATGGAACGCCTACCAGAAAATACTTGAACAGACCCCGTGTTTTCTGTTGATGAAACGCATCTGCAACAGCTGCGTCAAAGCCGACACCGGCCATATTCATAAACGACTTGCCGTTTGCCAAACCGGTATCAATCGTCCTGAAATTGAAGTTGTTAAGGTTTTCCACGGCTTTTTTAGGGTTGATGGAAATGCCGAGAGAACGGGCCAGACCGTTTCCGGAACCAGCCGGAATGATGCCTAAGGCAACATCTGTTCCTGCCAAAGTTGCTCCGACCTGATTTATGGAGCCATCACCACCAACGATCACAACTGCTTCACAGCCATTTTCAATGCCCTGTCTTGTCAGCTCAATGGCATGTCTATGGCGTTCTGTCCTGACGATTTCAAAATCGAACTTCTCCCTGTCCAGATGCGCCTCTATCATTTTAAGCGCCTTTTTCCGTCTGCCGCTACCCGAAACCGGATTCACGATGATCCTGATCTTGTGTTTCATTTCTCCTCCCACGCCTCAAAGGTCATTTTATTTTTCAGTAAAGCTTCGGAGTAGTTCTGAAGATATGCTTTGATGAATTGTTCATTCTCAGCATAAGGAGTGTCTGTATGAACGAGGTTATGCTCGTTCAGTTCGTCTTGTTCCACATCGAATACAAAGGTTGCCTGCTTTCCATCAAAGCAGATCAATTGCCCATTGCGGTAAAGCTGGTGCTGGTCGTGCTTGAAAGCGATGGTCGTATGGTCTACGGTCGTGTCGAAGGCATTCACACCCAACGAGAAGAACGGTTGATCGTATCCTAGCAGGTCGAGAATGGTCGGCATGATATCGGCCTGCTGCATTACTTGAGACGACCTTCCGATCAGAAGCGTGTCGGACGGTGCATAAAAGATGATGGGAATGCGCAGCGAACCGAGTTTTGTCTGGAACTGAGGGTGTTCTGAAAGCGAAGTATGATCGGCCGTTATGACGAACAGCGTATTCTCA
>JBFHEW010000493.1:0-2973 GCA_041583955.1 Bacteroidia bacterium
GAAGTTGTCCTTATTGTTCAGAAAAGCAACCGAAATGAAGGCAATGAAAATGAGCATGGAAACCCATTTGATCGGCTTCATGATCCTACCTGTGAGCAGCGGTTTTCTGGCACGGAAGAACATACCTGCAAAAACAGGAAGGATAAGGAACAGGAACACGGTCTCGAAAAGCTCCACAGCATCAAGCCGCACCGATTTCAGCAGGTTTCCCGTCTCCGGATACAGCCCACTCCATAGCTCAAAATTGAAAGGCGTAAAGAACAGACAGAGCAGTGTGGAAATGGCCGTTAAGGTGACCGACAGACCAAGATCGGCCTTTGCCATTGAACTCATGAAATTGGAAACAGTGCCTCCTGGACATGCTGCTACCAGAAACATACCCAAAGCAAGTCCGGGCAGTGGGTGCCACAGATAAGCAATACCGAATGTGAGTGCAGGCATCAGAATGAACTGCGAAAGCAAACCTAAAAAGGTGGACTTCGGCTTCCGGATGGCGCGCGTAATATCTGACCATTGCAGATCCAGAGCCACCCCGAACATGATGAACGCCAACAGGAAATTGAGCGCCAAACGGCTGTTGGGGTCAAAGTTGATGGAGATGGCCTCTTGCATGGGCCCTAAAGATGAACAAATCCGCGATACTACTGAGCGCGGAACGGGTCATCAGACAACGGCTGTTGCCAAATTCGCTGCCTGCTTGATGGAATCGGTATACGTGATGGTGACGCCTTCCAGAAACTCTGAACCATAAGCCTCCATGATATCCTGTCGTCCTGCCTCCACACATTTCCTAAACCAATCCTCGTCAGGCAGTATCTTGTAATGGTTGCGCATACCAAGGTCTTTAATTCGGGGTTTCCACTCCACGAAATACCACTCCATGGATGGTTGATGGAATGCCCGGAGCGAACGCTTATCAAATATGAAGCTGGTGAGTTCGTACTGCTTGATCATGTCAATGCTCAGTTTGAATCCACTCATGAAGTCATCCAATGCCACATAGGGCGTTATGGCTTCTGCGATGCCTATTTTGGCATCTGCATCAAAATAAAGCCTGATGGATGCGTTTCCTCCGAATTCGACCACATCAAGGTCAATGGTTTCATGCGTTAATTGTTTCATATCTACTTTATTTTAAGTCCTATCATCAATTGATCGTCTGTCTGCTCATTGGCTCCTTGCCAGGATTTTATGATTTCGAATATGACCTCATTCTGCTTTTTCAATTTGAGATGTCCGATCTCCAGCAGAAGTTCCCTCAACCTTCTTTCCGTGAATTTCTTAGGGATGCGGTCTCCAAGTTGATCGGTGACACCATCGGAATACAGATACAGCACGTCATTCTGTTTGAGTTTTATCTTCTGGGCTTTGTACTTGTAGTCTGCCACCATTCCAATGCTTACTCCGGTCTTTTCGATCTTGGTGAGTTTACCACCAGAAACGATCAAAAGCGGCCTGCCCGCCCCAGCAAATTCAACTTCGTTGGTTTCCGGGTTGAGTTTCACGATGGCTATATCCAGACCGAAGTAGGTCTTACTATCCCTGTTGAAAACCCCGAGAAAATACTTATTTAGCACGTCAAGAACAGACTCCAAGCCGCCATGCGATTGACCAAGGATCTCGTTGAGAAACGAATGAGCCATTGCTGTGAGCATTGCACCAGAAACTCCGTGCCCCGTGCAATCGATGGCGGCAACGACCACCTCCTTCCCTATTTTCCGACAGAATGGAAGGTCGCCACCAATGATATCGCGTTGCTTCAGCCGCACAAAACTTTCCTTGAAGTGCTGCCTGAACATTGATTCTGACGGAAAAAGTCCTTCTTGAACAAATCCCGCGTAGTTGATACTATCGAACAATTCGGTGTTCTTTTGCTCCAGCTCTTTCTTCTGAACCTCGATCTTCTCCTGGGTTTGCATCAGAAACCGTGTAGTACTTGCCAACATTTCCTGCTGAGCGTGCACCTGTTCCTTCAGCGTAGCAATCTCGCTCAGCAAAGACTCTTTCGGCTCTTTGGCCTTTCCTGAGTCGTTGTTAATGTACTTGGTTTCGTATTGCAGCATTCCTGTTGGTTTAGACTACACAAACCAACAATATTCAATATTGTTTAATCTTCTAGTTAATTTATTAAACAATTCAAGCTGTCCATGCAACAAGAATGTCTCTTGGCCCTTTGTACGGTAGCCTTCCATGAGAAGTACTGAAATTATCGATCATGAGCACATCTCCCAACTTCCAAGGGTTGGCCACAAGGTTGTTCCATATCACCTGTTCCACATGTTCCACGTACGATTTCGGAATCTCTGTGCCATCGGCAAAGACCATATGCATGGCTTCGTCTTCAGGCTTTTTAAAGATCCGTTTGAAGAAGGTGATGGCATTTAGCATCACCATATACCTGAATGAGAAGAAATCCTTCCGCCTATTGAAAATGTGCTTGTACTCGATGGCTGCCGCCTCGCGGTGAAACACCTGCAAGTGATTGAACCAGACCATCTCTCCCGTGTCGGGATGCTTCTGTACCGAAGGACGTTCGTTCACCAACCGAAGTTTATCATCCGGCAACCAGGTAGGGGTCAGTTCATTCTTCTTGCACTCCTCCTCCACCTTGGCGTGATCGGTGGTCTTGAAGAGTTCGTCCCACTTCTTGAGCTGAAACAGATCTTTTCCTGCCTTGGTGTCAGGGCCAGAATAATTCCTGATGAGTCGTACTCCTTTCTCCTCAAACTCCTGCCTGATCTTCGGATCAAGCTGTTGGTATACTTTTCTGAAATCACAAACCGGAGTTTCCCCTCCATCCACAGGTTCTACATAACAGAAGAAGAAAAGATAACGTGGGGCGGTAGGCAGAAAGCTCATTTCGCAATGCTGCGTAATGGGATAATAGCCAGGCAATTCGCTGGCAGAATGGACGTATTTGGTGCGACTGTTCCGGGGCGAAGTTCCGGCATAGTTGTTCTGCAGACCAGGCTC
>JBFHEW010000494.1:0-2973 GCA_041583955.1 Bacteroidia bacterium
CTGGCGCCCAATCCTCGCTGCACCTGAATGCGTTGCGTTACGCCATCAAGCCCGAACCAATTGCTCCAGTAGACCCAACCATTCTCCATGTCGTTCATAGGAACCCCATCGATCTGAACAGAGATGTTCCGTTGCGAGAATCCACGGATGGTCACCCTCGCATCTCCGGCCCCGCCACCTTGCTGGGTGGCATAAACACCGGGAGTCGAATTCAAAAGCATGGGTATGTCCTGCGAGCCCAATTCCTGTTTGATCTTTACCGGGTCTATGTTGGTGAATGCAACGGGCGTTTCGCGGTCGAGTGCCATGTCAGCCACCACCTTCACCTCATTGAGGGTCTTGGTAGTGAGCGAGAAGTTGACTTCCAACTGCCCTCCATTTGCCTTTATCTCGCGCGTGGTGGTCTCATATCCTATATATGATATCTGCATGGTGTAGGTGCCGTTCTCCACTTCGATGGAATACTTACCATCAAAGTCGGTAACCACACCTCTGCCCTCCGCAACGAGGACGTTGGCCGAGATCAAGGTCTCGCCCGATGTGGCATCTTTCACCACGCCATACACGCGTGTTTTCTGAGCGTACGAGGTCGAAGCGGTCATGAAAACCGCAAGAAATACGAGAAGGAAGCGAGACATTCTTGTGGTAAGGATTATTTACCGAGCATCACTTTACGCGATAGCACAGCGCCATTGTCCAATGTCACTCTTACTATATACATTCCCGTCTGCAGATGATCCAATTGCAGTCTGTACTTGTCGGTTGACTGGGAAAAAGTAACTCGTTCCTTTTCCTGACCAATGATGTTGAAAACCTGAATAGACTCCATGTTCTGTGACGTGGAAACCATCAAATGCTTATCGACAGAAGGATTCGGGAACATGTTCATCTTATTCACTTCGTTCTCGTTCACGCCTACCGAAGCGCAATCGCACGTGTGCCATCCCAGTTCGGTGAACGTGTCTTCAGGAAGGCTGTCCCACTCGGCTTCAACCATGAAGGTTGCCGGATTGGTTGTAACACCTTTCTTAACACTTGCTATTCTCACCAACGTCTTGTCTGTGGTCCACCACGTTCCGTTGGCATCACTCCAAGCAGTACCCGGATCCTCTCCGATCTTTCCTACCAGGTCAACCAATGTTGTTCCATCTCCTTTGATCAACGGCACAGCATCATCACCATTGAAATAGAAAGGAGAATCTGCCTGCACATAGACCGGGTTCACAAATGTGTCAGCCACCGCCATCAAAGCTGCGTCAACAGGCGCCTCAAAACCTGTTCCGTTAGGGTCTCTTTTATCCACAACAATGACATAGGTACTTAGCGAAGCGATCGTTCCAGACAGATTCAGGAGCATCGGTGTTCCAGAACCATCGCGGAATCGGCCCACTTTGTAACCGTTAAGGTCAATGGCATTCTGGGTAGGATTGTAGAGTTCCAATGCGCGGTTGTTGCCAGAACCAACAACATATTCTGAGATGAAAAGATCAGAACAATCCTGTTGTGCTTGGATATTGAACGATACGGTTACTGCAAGAGCTAGAAGTACAAGTTTTTTCATAATGATAGGTGCTATTAATGGTGCAAAGGTAGATTATCTTAGAAAGCCGCAATCGTCTCATGGGTGCCAAATGAGTGTTTTAACAAATCCTTCAAACGATGTAGGTTCAAACAAAGTCAGCATTACCTTTGCGCCAATTGCCCGGATGGCGGAATTGGTAGACGCGCACGTTTCAGGTGCGTGTGCCGTAAGGCGTGTGGGTTCGACTCCCACTTCGGGCACGTTTTGAACAATGGAATGGGGATAATGCTATCCCCATTCTTCATTTTCACCCCTTTTTTCGAGTAATATCGTACTACGTTATCCGTTATAACAGGCGTAAGCACTTAATTGATACGATATGAAAAGGTCACTTATCACAACAGCCCTCGCTGCAATTGTTTGCATTTCAGCATCGGCTCAGGAAAAGAAATCGAAGCTTGTCCGGTTCAGTAATGTCACTGAGGCCACGGTAGGTTTTCAACTTGGCGAGACCACACGCATCACCTCGTTCTCAACCGGTGAATCGGAAGTGGATGTGGCAGGGCACAAGATGCCTGCCCCGCGGATATCAACATCATTCGGTGCGCTTATCGGCAATATCTTCTACCTAGGACCCGGATTGGGTTACACATTCCAACCGAGCGACAACAATAATCAACAGGAACATCAGGTTTCCGTTTTCGGTCACGCCCGTTTGAATTTCGCCAACGGGAGAATACGACCCTTCAGCGATTTCCGAGGCGGCTACCATTTTGCCTCCTTCGCAGAGGTTGATCAGGCACTGGATCCGGATTGGTACAAATGGGATGGTTTTTTTCTGGAGCCCGCCTTGGGTATCTCGTTCCAACTCGGAAATCATGCCTTCATCAACACGTCACTCGGCTACCAGTTTGTGAATGCGGGTAATCGCATCGAACAGACCATTCAGAACGAGAATGGTGAATCGTTGGTCAACGCGGCACTCAACGAAAAATATCACCGGTTTCTGTTCAGCATCGGATTCACGTTCATGTGAATCAATCGATGTTCCTCTGCTTATAAAGCTGCCTGCTGTCAAGATCGTAGCACAGCAGCCTTCCGTATTCCTTTCCCAGATATGTATGCGAGCAACCATTGTCCAAACAAATGGCCTTGGAATCGGCAGCAATGGCTGCTTTGATCTTTGACAGTTTGGTTGGCGTGTGGCCGAAATAGACCGTTCTGTCATTGAATTTTTCGGTCATGCCGAAATTGCGGATCCATGCCATGGCATGTTTATCGGTAAGCGGTTTCTCTATTTTGAAATTGAAGCCTGCATGAACCAGATAGAAATCATCCAACTCATAATAGTAAGGTAGGTTGCGCATGAACCGGAAAAACCGCTTCCGGATGCGTTTGTCCTTATTGAGCAGACACATGGAATTGCGCGATTTGAGCAACATCCTCAGTTC
>JBFHEW010000495.1:0-2972 GCA_041583955.1 Bacteroidia bacterium
GAGATTCATTTGCGGCAGATGCGTAATGACCCAAAGCGGAACAAGAGACAGAACCGTTACAACGGTAAAGAACCGCAATTGCCCGAACCGGTCGGCCCACTTACCGAACAATGGGGCTGAGAAAAGGGTGCAGAACCCGCCCACCAAGTAGATGTAAGACAACTGCCCTTCGGTAAACCCGACATTCGAAACCATATACGGAGCAATGAACGTGATAACGCTGAACTGACCAAGCATGAGCAGCACAATGAAAATATGGGCTGTGAACTGATTACGGTCTGCAAACATCTCACGGACTATCCTGCCTGGCGTTTCAATGCCATGCTGCAAGTGCTCCCGAACATTCGGAACCATCTTCATATTGAACCCCAGTATGGGCAACCCCACGATACCCAGGAAAAAGAACGGGGCCTGCCAACCGAACCGGTCTGCGAGAAACAGCCCGAAAGGCACTCCGAAAACAGATGCAGCAGAAAATGCCGCCATCACGGTTCCCATGGTTTCCGACCGCTTGTCAATGGGCGTAAGATCACCGACAATGGAGAGCACCGTGGCGCCAAGGAGTCCGCCAAATGCACCGGTTACGCAACGGGCCAGCAACAGAATACTGTATGAGTCTGAAAGGGCACAGGCGAACGTACCTACCAGAAACCCCGCATACAGGAAGATCAGCGCGTGCTTACGGTCAAAGCGATCCATGAAAAACGACCCGAACAACCCCACAATGCCTGCACTGAACGTGTATGCCGCCACCAGAAGGCCGAATTCCTGTGGGGAGATGCTCCAAATGCGTTCCAGCTGCGGCCCAAGCGGCATCATGATCATGAAGTCCATGATATGGGTGAACTTGATGAAAGCCAGCAGATAGGAAAGCCGTTTGGTCATGGATGGTAGAAGGGCACAAAGGTGAGCAATGAAAGCTAACCCTGTATGTCCTGTTTTGTTTGCCCACCAAGCTTAGAAAAACAAAGAGCGGGTCCTTTCGGACCCGCTCTTGCTTCTCACCAACCACTCTCAATCATCACTTTTTCATCTCTTCCTCGATCATTCCGAAGAACTGATCAAGCTTAGGCATGATCACGATACGGGTTCTGCGGTTTGCAGCGCGACCTTCTTTCGTGCCATTATCCATGACGGGAATAAACTCTGCACGTCCGGCTGCCGTGATACGCTCTGGAGCGATCTTGAAATCGTTTTGCAGGATACGTACCAACGAAGTGGAACGCTTCACGCTAAGGTCCCAGTTGTCAACCAACTCACCTCGATTGAACGGAACGTTATCGGTGTGACCTTCCACCATTACATCCAACCATGGTTTTGAAGATAGGATGGTGGCCACTTTTCCAAGTACCGATTTCGCATTGGCGTTGATGGCATAGCTTCCGCTCTTGAAGAGGAACTTATCGGAGATGGAAACGAATACGACTCCTTTCTCCACTTTCACGGTGATGTCATCATCGTAAAGGTTTCCGAGTGCACCTTTGATGCTGGTAACAAGAGCAATCGTCACAGAGTCCTTACGATTCATGGCCTTGTTCAAGGTTTTGATACGCAGGTCCTGCTCATTGATCTTTTCCAACGACTTCTCCAAGTTCGCAGCTCCCTTTGCAGTAAGCATGGTCATGTCACCGATGTTATTGATGAGCTGATCATTCTGAGAACGTAGGTATTCCAATGATCCTTCGGCATTCTTAAGGGCAGACTGGCAAGCGATCAATTCCCGCTGCGTGTGAGCCAGGTCAGAAAGGTTCTTCTCATGCAATTCCTTTAGGGCCGAGAGCTCGCCTCCTTGTTTGGTGAACTTCTTGTTAGAAACACAGCTGCTCAGAAGGAGCGCTGATAGACTGAACACTATTACTTTTTTCATTTTAAGGTTAAAACATTAATTGTTGCTGCAAAAGTATAGCGCTGTTATACGGCAAGAATTAAAATAACATGAAAATGTCATTTCGCTGAAAAGCACCATGTTGGAAATAAAAAGGCCGAACCATTCACTTGGTTCGGCCTTTTGCCTTAAGGTGTAAGACTGAAAGGTTACTTCGCCTCTTTCAGTCCTTCCTCTATCATGCCGTAGAATTGATCCAATTTCGGCAGTATGATGATGCGTGTTCGTCTGTTGGCCGCGCGTCCTTCCGCGGTGTCGTTATCGGTAACCGGAACGTATTCGGCCCTGCCTGCAGCGGTCATGCGTGCCGGGTCTATATTGAAATCGTTCTGTAACACACGCACAATGGATGTGGCGCGCTTGGTGCTAAGATCCCAGTTGTCTTCCAGATCGCCTTTCCTGTATGAGACATTGTCTGTATGTCCTTCTATCATCACCTCAAAATCTGACTTGGCAACAAGGATCTTGGCCACTTTTGCAAGCACCTCCATCGCTCCGCTGTTCAGTTTGAAGCTTCCGCTTTTGAATAGGAACTTGTCTGAAATGGAAACGAATACGGCACCCTTATCCACCTTCACCTGTATGTCTTCATCGCTGAGGTTTCCAATGGCGCCCTTTATGCTGGTAACCAGAGCAAATGTGACCGAATCCTTTCTGTTCATGGCCTCCTGAAGGCTGCGGATCTGCTTGTCCTTTTCGTTGATCTTCTCCAACGACCTCTCCAGGTTCTCTGCTTCCTTCTTTGATAGCGTAGCCATTTCTCCCATGTTGCCTATGAGCTTGTCGTTCTGTGCGCGCAGTCGAGCCAGCTCCAAACTGTCCCTCTCTGCCTGTTTTTTCAGCGCAATGAGTTCGCGTTGAGCACGACCAAGGTCGTTCTGGTTCTTGTCGTACATATCTTTCAGCTCAACGAACTGGTCGCTGAGTGCCGTATGCTTTTTAGTGGAAACGCAACTGCTGAGCAGCAGTGCCGAGATTGCAAATACTATTACTTGTTTCATGATCGGATTAACGTGATTGAGCTGCACAAAATTATATAGCCAGCGTTCGGGACCTATAAGTCGGTTGATTTTTATTTCAACGGATC
>JBFHEW010000496.1:0-2970 GCA_041583955.1 Bacteroidia bacterium
GGTCTGCTCATACGGTAAGTGAGTCCGAGGTCAAGGCGGTAGTAAGGCTCAAACTGTTTGGAATAGGCCGACCGGTCCACGTAAACGGCCCTTTTTGCAATGGCTGAGGCTTCGAGATCGATCGGAGTGTAACGGGAACCGCCTGCCACGGTGAATTTCACATCGAACTTCAACGAATGTCTGGTGGCCAAGCGGCTGGCCTGCTTCTTCTCAAATTGCTTCAGCTGTCGCTCGTTGTAGGTCGGTTTGGGCTCGCGCAGCTTCGGGTTCTTGCGGTTCAATTGGAGTTCATATCCTCCTAACACGTTCACCACATAATTTCCATTGAATACCGTGTTCCGCTCAATGCCATCGCTGCCAACATACTTCGAATCGTAGAGCGATGCGGTGAGCAACCAATAGTACCCGTTGGTAAGGAACTTCTCAAACGTGAGTTCCAGACCGTAATTGGTGCCGGTTCCTCCGTTCACGATATCGTCAGGACCATCCTGAGTGAAACTTCCCACATTGAGGGACGAATAGGAGCTGCTATCGCTATCGATACCGGCATTGTAGATGTACTGATAATACGCTTCGATCTTGATGCGCATGTCGAGCGGGAGACTCCAATCGTAGCCGATCACGGCATGATGACTTCTCACAAAGTCAAGGTCGCGGTTAGGTGTCTTTTTGTTGCCCAGCGAGTCTTCCATCACGAGGAAGTACCTGTCTAAGGCCACCATTTGGCTATGAAGACCATAGGCCAAGGATAGTCGATGTCTGGGGTTTACGGCCCATTGCAGCCCCATGCGCGGCTCCACGGCATAGGAGCCGTTAAGCGTCAGAACCTGACCATGAACGCCCGTATTGAGTGTCCATGCATCATTCCAACGCCATTGCCATTGGGCATAAGGCTGGAGCAAGGCGGTTACTCCATCAAAATCGGTCAAAGTCTGGTAGTCGTTCCAACTTGGAATGAAAGCGCTGTCCTGCAGAATGGAGTAGAAGACAGTGGCTCTGGTTCCCACCTTCAGGTTGTGCTTGGCATTGAACTTCTTCTTGTAGAACAACGAGCCTTGAAAGCGGTGGTCTTGGAAATTCTGTCGGTACCAGTCGAACGGGTTCTTGTTGATGTCCACACTATCAACAATATCCTGATTGAGCTGCGTGCTTGCCGCTACGGTCAGCTTCAGGAAGCTCGCATTCTTGAAAAGATAAGTGTGGGACAAACCTACCACTCCGGTTTTGGTGCGGTCGTAAATATCCAATCCGCCCTGCGAGTAGAAATTGGTGGAGTTATCGGTTGATTCGCTTGCTATGAACTCGATGCTGCTGATGCCGCCCATTCCGAAGATCTCAAAAATGCCGGCATGTTTGGTAGGTATGCGCACCTTGAAACTGAGGTCGGAGTATTGGGGTGTGGCATCGCCAGTTCCAAAATCAACGCCCCCTAATTTGAAAAGCGCCAACGTGGAATAACGGAAATTGAACAGGTATGATGCGCCACTCTTTTTGGAAAACGGTCCTTCGGCACCCAGTTCCACACCGTTGAAACCGATCTGCCCGAGGAACTCGTGTTTCTCGTTGTTCCCATGGCGCATTTTAAGGTCGAACACACCAGAGATACCGTTACCATATTCCGAAGGGAACGCGGCAGTAAGGAAGTCGGAGTTTGAAAGCACGTTGCTATTGAGCATGCTCACCGGGCCGCCCGTGGACCCCAGGTTTCCGAAATGGTTAGGATTGGGTATATCAATGTCTTCCAGCCGCCAGAGCAGACCCGTTGGTGAGTTGCCACGTATCACAATATCGTTGGTGGCATCATTGGCTCCACGAACACCTGCAAAGTTGGTGGCCATGCGGGAAACATCATTCCTTGTTCCGGCATAGCGAGAAGCCTCTTCGGTGGAAAAAACGCGCGCTGAAACGGTTGTCATGGTATTCAGAACCTCTTCCTTGCGTCTGCTGGCCTTCACCACCACTTCCTCCTGCTTCATCACCATCTCCTGCATTTCCACATTCAGAACCAACTCCTTGCCACTGAATAGTTCGATGCCGGATAGGGTTTTAGGAGCGTACCCCAAGTAGGTGATCTGTAGGTCAACGCGTCCTACTTTTACCTTGGGTAGATGGAATTTACCATCCAGGTCGGTGGTGGTACCAATGATAGGGTCGCTGCCGACCACTACCACCGCGGCACCGATTATCGGCATGCGGCTTTCCTGATCGGTAACCACGCCACGTATGGTTTGCGTCTGTGCCACAACACAGATCGGAAGTAGGAATGAAAGAAGTAGAACGGAAAACTGTTTCATTCGTGCGTACTGGATCGCAAACCTCGGATTTTATCCGTTACAGAAATACGCTGTTTAGCGTATTTGATGAATTGGTCCAACAATTCTGGTGTCACTCCTCTTCCGGCCGGCTTCCACGTGATCACCAGAGAACAACCGACCGATCGGTGCGGCCATGTGTCGTGTCGCTGAAAAATGACGAACATCATGGCTTAATGCATGGAAAATCACTTTCAATAGCCTCCGAATACCGACATTTGCGGCAATGAGAAACGCGGGGATATTTCTTTTGGCCGTTGGGTTCCTTCTTCAGATAATGAGTTCTTCGCTCATTTTGCTGAACTATGAATTGAACACCGCGTACATCATTGAGAATTTCTGTGTGAACACCGATAAGCCTGAGCTGAAGTGTAATGGTAAATGTCACCTCAGCAAACAGATACAGGAAGATTCAGAGAAGAAATCAGAGACGCCTGCTTCGCCTTCGGAGGTGATCACTCTTATACTTGCGGTTGAAGAGATTCCGTTGTTCGCTTTCAATTTCTGGGATCAGAGCCCTTGCACGTTCAACGGGCTTTACATCGAAGGCGTTTATTCCAACCATTTACATACCATCTTTCATCCACCACAGGCTTAATTGATTGACCCGACCATTTTCGGCATAGGCCGAAGATCAACATCACGTTACATCAATTAA
>JBFHEW010000497.1:0-2967 GCA_041583955.1 Bacteroidia bacterium
AATCCGTTTCGTGTAATGTTCTTTGGTCTGCGGCTTGCCGTCCGTGATGTACTTCATAACCTCGGGGTCGCTATCCAGATCAACCAACAGATCAATATCTTTCATCGTCAATGGTCGCAGCAGAAGTCTTTCTGTTTGCAGTGTTGGGGTAGCCGATTCTGTCATCACACAAAGATGAAGAATAACCTGATTGCGGTATTGCCCAAGGCATTGCTCACAGATACTTTTGAATCATGCAAACAGGACCGCAGCAGAAAGAACCCACCAGAGAGCAATTCGTGTTCTCCGATCTTCCTGTTTTCGAATTCAAGAAGAAAAAGAAGAAGTGCTGCGAGAAGTACAAGCGCAAAGGCAAACGCTGTGGCTCTTGTCCATTGAAAGGCTGCGCCTGACCCTACCACATTAGTTTCCCATCTTTGGAGCCATGAGATTCATTCTTATAGCTGTATTTTCATTGCACCAAATAGCGGTTTCCATGGCACAGATCCAGATAGTGAACAAAGAAGTGAATGGCATGACCTTCAAATGCCGTGTGGCTGGCGACCCATCAGGCGAACCAGTTATTCTGTTGCATGGTTTTCCAGAGACATCTCACATGTGGATTCCGCTCTTGGAACGACTTTCCGAAAACGGTTATTACTGCATAGCACCCGACCAGCGTGGTTACAGTCCACAGGCACGGCCAACGGAGGTAAAAGCCTACGAGATAGAAGAATTGGTTTCGGATGTTGTCGGACTGGCAGATGCGTTCGGTTTCAAGAAATTTCAACTTATTGGTCACGATTGGGGCTCGGCCATCGGTTGGGGCGTGGTGGCGTTCCATGCTGATAGGGTAAAAAGCTGGACCGCTCTTTCCGTTCCGCACCTGAAGGCTTTCAGCGATGCTGTTCGGTTTGATAAAAAGCAGAAGAACATGAGCCAATACATGGGCTTTTTTCAGCTACGCGGAATCCCAGAATGGCTGATGCTCAGAAAGGACAGGGCCATGCTCAGAAAAACCTGGCGCGAAAGCTCAGATGAAGAGAAGCAGGATTACCTGAATGTGATCGGTAACAAACCCGGACTGAAGGCTGCTTTGGCGTACTACAGAGCCAATTACAAAGTGCTGAAAAAGGGCCAGAAGATGGATGAATATCTGCAAGTGAAAACACCTACTTTATTGCTTTGGGGCAAGAAGGATTTCGCCATCGGACCGGTTGGTGTTGACGGAACTGCCCAATACATGAAAGGGGAATACAAGCGCGTTGATCTGGATGCCAGTCATTGGTTGATACAGGAAGCGTTCGAGGAATGTGCTGCTCCTATATTGGAGCATTTGAACAACCACAGGTAATGCCGCTGATCGAAGACAGGAAGGTTGGTCAGAACCGTTTGGGTCTCTGGAAGATCGATGGTTCGGAGATCCGTTTTGAAAGTGAGTTTCCAGAAATCTCCAAGAAGCTTTCTGTGCGCCATCCTCGCACCCAGTTGCAGCGGTATGCTTCGCGATTGCTGATCCATGAAATGCTAGGTAAGCTACCCGAAGTTTGGAAAGATGAACATGGAAAACCACATCTGAAAGAGGTAGAAATGGAGATAAGCATCTCCCATACAGAAGGCTATGCGGCCATTCTTCTCGGGTCGGGAAAATTGGGAGTGGATGTGCAGCATTACAAACCCAATGTGCTTAAAGTGCGCGATCGTTTTCTGGATGACCGCGAACTGCTACTAGCGCAGGATATTGAAACCACCACCCTTTTCTGGGCAGCCAAAGAGGCCGTTTACAAATACAACGCCTTGCCTGGATTGGATTTCCGCGACCCGATCACGGTCCATTCCATCGAACCGGAAATTCTACCAAGCAGTTTCGTTTATGATGGAACAGAAACGAAACTCAATTTAGGGTGGAAAAAACTGGAAGGAGCAATGCTGGTCTGGACGACTTAGCGCTTAACTATAAACCAAGGGTTCAGCAGATTCTCCTTATTGTAACGCAAAGGGGTTACCTCATCTTTTTCGGTCACCGCACAGCCTGCATTACGCGCAATGGCATCGCCAGCACCCGTGTCCCATTCCATGGTAGGGGCAAAGCGCGGATAGACATCGGCAACGCCTTCGGCTACCAGACATAGCTTTAACGAACTTCCCATCGAAACCATTTCAACGTCACCGTGCTGTTGCTTCATCTTTTCGAAGTACTCAAGCGTTTCATCGCTCATATGCGAACGGCTTCCTACCATACTGAAGGTTGAGCCCTTCTTTTCTTTTGGCAGTTTATCACCTTGAGAAAGTAGGTCGTCCAGATCCGTATGCGAAGCGTGGACTTTTGAATAGCCGTCAATTTTGAAGGCTCCTTTTCCTTCAATTCCCAGATACATTTCATCCTTTACGGGCACATAGATCACACCCGAAACCGGAACACCATTTCTGATAAGCGCAATGTTCACTGTGAATTCACCATTTCGTTTTACGAACTCCTTGGTGCCGTCCAATGGGTCTACCAACCAGAACTCAGTCCAGGATTTTCTTTCACCGTATGGAATGTCTTTCCCTTCTTCGCTCAACACAGGAATCCCGGTTCCTTCCAAAAATTCCATGATCTTGTTGTGGGCTCTCCGGTCGGCTTCGGTAAGCGGACTTTTATCCTCTTTCACATCTACCGAAAACTCGGTGCCATACACTTTCAGTATTTCCAATCCGCCTTGGTAGGCGCCTTTTATTGCTTGTTCGATCATGATCGCGAAAGTAATGCTTTGTAAATCTTACAGGAGTCCGTACCGCAACGCAAGAAGAAATGTTCCTAGAATGATGTAGATAATGGTAAGCGGAAGTCCGATGCGCATGAAGTCGGTGAATGAATACCCTCCAGAACCGTAAACCATCAGGTTTGTCTGATAACCAATAGGGGTGATGAAACTGGCTGCTCCACCGAATGCCACAACCAGGATGAAAGGTTCAACCGGAAGGTTCATGCTTTGCGCCAGACTC
>JBFHEW010000498.1:0-2957 GCA_041583955.1 Bacteroidia bacterium
ACAGAATTCAATTGGTTGATATGTTGAAACGCTCAATATAGTCCTTAAACCGGACCTTGATCGCATCCGCATCCAGACCATAATGGTCTGCCGAATAGTTATGTTTCCCCCTGTTGTCGGGCCTGTCGCGGCTCAAATAAGCCTCCATTTTCTGCTCATTCACTGGAGTGATGTTGAAATGGGACGTGATCCGGTTCACTGCGGCAATAGGCTCATGCAGCAGGGTTCTGAAATTGACATCCAGAAACCGTTCTTCGCCCACCCGTTCCCTAACGGCCAAGCCACGCTCAATTCCTTGTTTGAACCGTTCTTCAATGTATGGGCCCAATTCGGTTGGTTCAAACTCACCGTAAAGCAGTCGCCAATTAAGAGATGCCAGGCTGCAGTAGCTCGGAATGCTTCTGCTTGGGTCTCTATGCGTCCATACGATGCAGGCGTCAGGAAACACTTCTAAAAGTGCATCCAAGTGCCACATGTGGTCCGGGCATTTGAGGATGAGTTTCTTGTCTGGCACCCGATGGACCATTACCTGCAGGAACTTCTTGTATTCGCGGTAGGACGGGGTCATATCGTGTTCGAGAATGAATTTCCCGTAATCGGGCCAACGACTGGTCATTTCCCAATTGGGCACAGTGAACTGAGGGATGAACAAAGACCAACATTCCTCCAGTGAGTTGTGCCGCACTTCGTGGATGAATTTCATTTCAGGCACCACGAAATTGGCGACTGCCAGTCTCATTTTGGTCCTGCGCTGCCTTCTGCTGACATCCTTTTCCGGGTCGTCTGAAACGGGTATCGGATTGGTAAGTTCCCAGAATTCCAACGCCCGTCTGTCTTCGCTCAGATGCAGTAGATTCTGCAACAGCGTTGTTCCTGTACGCGGAAATCCGATGATGAAGACAGGACGTTCGATCTTGACATCGGCAACTTCAGGATGCTTTTTCATGTAATCGAGCATCATCAACCTGTTCGATAACGCATCTACCCCGAATCCGGTGGATGAGAATTTACCGAAATCGGTTACCGGTGCATTGGAAATAGCGCTTATCAACTGCTCCATTCCAACCCGATGCATGTTATCACCAAGATCGGAAAGCCCCGTTCTTCGTTTCGCCTTTCTTGTGATCACGTCTGCACTTACACGTTTTGGAGTAATGCCAAATGGTTGTAGCATTCCTATGATCGCGCTAAGAATGCGCATAGGTAATTTGTATGAATTCTCTCTTACTCTCCGTGCCAAAACCTAGATCTGATTTGGGCGCACAAGGTATCGAAACTTGAGGTACGCCACCGTAAATAAGTATGCGCTGATGAGGTCGGTTCTAAAAGAATGGACACGCATCTACTTCGCAAGCCCGCAACGCTTGTTGAATCGATGGAATTCCTCTATCAACGCTCCGAACAGCATCCACAAAGGCAGGTAATCAAATCGGATGTAGCCGGAGAAATGCCACCCGGTCTGGTATTCCCAAGGGCACTTTCCGGTGAGTTGTTCTAGAACAAAACCCGTTATGAGTTCAACCAACAGAATGGCCAGACCATACGTCAGATACCGCAACAATCGGTTCCACTTTTTCAAATACGCGAAGAAAAACGGGAATAGGATCGATGCCGAGCCATAGATCGGAAACATCCAAACATAGCTATGTCCTTTGAGCGAGAGGTCTTCGAATGTTCCGGCAACGAAAAGATCAACTACCGCGGTAAAGAACACTTCGGTGGTGATTCCCAATCCGCCATACAGCGCAAACGAAATGGCCCGTTCACTTACCCCTATCCTGTGGTCCTTCATCCTTTTTCTTGTATACGTAGGTTATGTTCAGTGGCTGTTCTTCCCGTTTAGGGTTTTCGTTCTCCGGTTGACTCAGCTCTTGTTCCGTATCTGGGAACCATTCCGGAGTCTCCTCCTCCTCTACGTAGTCCCACGAATATTTCGGTCGTTGCTTTCCTTGTTTGCGATAGACAAACGCCACCATGATGCCAGCTATCAGACCGAAAAGATGTCCCTCGTACGAGACGGATTCATCCACTGGAAAAACGCCCCACACCAGACTACCGTACATGAAAACAACCAATAAGGAAAGCGCCATGAGTTTAAGATGTTTCCTCAGCAGCCCACTCATGAAAAGGAATCCGAATAGAGCATAAACCACCCCACTTGCACCGATATGGAAATTGGCCCTACCTCCAATCCAAAGCCAAACACCGCTCAGCAGGTAAACCCACAGCAATGTCTTGGAGGCCATTTCGCGGTAGAAATAATAAAGCATGGTTCCAAGCACAAAAATGGCCGTGGAATTATTGAACAGATGTTTCCAATCGGCATGAATGAACGGGAATGTCAGGATTCCCAACAGTCCGGAGGTTTTTCTCGGGAAGACACCGAATTGTACCAGATCCACTTCAAAAACCACCTCTGCCAATTTGACCAGAACGAAAGCGACCACCAGTATTGTCGGAACGAGGATGGAGGAAATGAGATCACTCTTCATGAAGCAAAAGTAAGCCCTGACCGGAAGTTCCGATCAGGGCCAATGAAAACTCTGCTTTTCTAAACGATGTCAGCTCTTCACATATCTCACAGTAACCATGCTATCTCCAGCAGTGATACGGATGAAGTAAACCCCATTGGCGTATCGGCTAATGTCCATTGGACGGGTGAAATCGTTTGTAGCATTGATGCGTACAGCAGGTTGCAACGCTTGTCCGAGCATATTTGTCAACTCGATGGTGACATCCTCCGTGGTTGGCAACATTCCTCTGATGGTGAATTCGCCTTTTCCAGGATTCGGATAAACATCAAGCACATCAAAAACACTCAACTCGTCAACACCGACCTGCAAGGTGAATTCCAAGACATACGTAGAGGTCGGACATCCATTCGGCCCAATGTATTCCACGTGATAATTACCACTTTGAATGGCCGTGTAATTAACACCGGTTGCACCAGGTATCGG
>JBFHEW010000499.1:0-2935 GCA_041583955.1 Bacteroidia bacterium
ACGATTGTAACGTGGTACTGATAGTGACGCCATCTTTGGTGATCTTATCAGACATGCTCGGGACTGTTGAAGTCTGGCCATGAACAGAAGAGCAGAGAACTAAAAGAATGAACGCCTGACCTATTCTCCAAGGGATATTGATCAATTCGGAAAAACTCAAAATGCGGAAATTGGTTGGTTGATTGCTAGACTCACTATCAATGCTTCGGTTGCTATTTCGAGCAACAAGTTGCACAAAATAATCTTGAATTGGCAGCGATTTCTTTCAATCCGTTTCGGAAGAGAAGGTAGTTACATTGGGCAGTTACCAATGTGTAGTGCCTGACAATTGGAAGATGTCTTACCTGAACAGGTTGACGTGACCCCGATACGTGTGTTGCACCCCGGCCAGATCATTGATACGAATGGTCCAAACATAGACTTCGTTCGGTACGTCCATGCCTTTGTAATCGCCTCTCCAAGGGTTGTTGATGTCTGCGGAATAGAAGATCTCTTCTCCCCAACGGTTGTAGATGGTGATCTGGTATGAGTCCCAATCCACACCTTCTCCGTAACCACGGAAATAATCGTTCTTGCCATCGTTGTTCGGGCTGAATGAATTGGGAACGTAGAACATGAAATCCGGCTCAATCACTACTTGTTTTCGGATATCGTCCTCGCATCCGTGATCGGTTGTCACCTGTAGCCAAACGACAAAGGTACCGGTATCGGTATACGTGTATACGGGATTCTGATCCTGAGAGCCCTGACCGGTACCGAAATCCCAATTCCAGTCGCTGATGTTCCCAGAACTCAGATCAGTGAATTCGATCATTCCTTGAAGCACGTTTGTCAGTTCAGGATCCATATTGAAATTGGCGTAAGGAAGCGGGTATACTTCAATGTAATCAGCCTTACTTGTGTCGGCAACACACCCCTCAGCCGTTACTACCCGTAGCGAAACGGTGTATGTCCCGGCTCCCGAGAATAAATGGAATGGATTCTGAGCAGTGGCTGTATTGGCGCCAGAGTTCGCGTCCCCGAAATTCCAGTTCCAGCTTGAAGGTGGTGGGGTTGTAAGATCGGTGAATTGTGTGGTGTGTGGATGGCAACCGTAGAGTCGGTCTCCAGCAAAATCAACAACTGGCAATTGATAGACGGTGATGGTGCTTGAAGCAAAAGCCGGAGGCGTGGTGCAACCGTCAGAAACGCTGAAATCGTAAGTGGTGGTCTGTGCCGGCTGCACTTGCATAGGAAGTGTAACTGGCGATGATAGGTCTGGTAACAGGTAATAGGAATAATTGCCATCGCCACCACTGGCAACCAGATCGATCACAGCAAAATCGTACGGACAGATTCCCGTGTCAGGACTGGCAAGAGGGCGTGTGACATTGAGTGATAACGGTTCGCGGACTTGAACGGTCACGACACTCGGGTCGGAGATGCAGCCGTTTGCATCTACAGCAACAAGTGTATAGACCGTGCTGAAAACAGGGCTCACGGTGGGGTTTTGGGCAGATGAAGTGAGGGTCGGATCGTTCGGGGCAGATGTCCAAGTATAGTTCAGGTAAGGAGGGGTTCCGCCTGTAATGGTGGAAGTGAGGTTGGCAGATTCGCCAATGCAAATAGGAGAATTGCCGGTGGCAGCAGTAGCGTATAGTTTGGTCGGTTCAGTAATGGTAACGGTGGTGGAGGCGGTGCAATTGACACCATCTGTAATGGTTACCTGATAAGTGCCTGCGCACAGTCCGGTAGCAGTTGCCGTGTTCTGCACGGGTGTGGTATTCCAGGAATATGCCAGTGGAAGGGTGGCACCTGCCGATGCCGCAGCGGTAGCGGTACCATCGCATCCTAAGAAACAACTTGCGTCAGAGCTAGAAGTGATGCTCGCTGTGAATCCCTGTGTGGTGGTAACGGTCACGTTTGCAGCCTCTGAACAACCGTTATCATCCGAAACGGTGACAGTATAGGCGCCAGGAAGCAGGCCGGTAGCTTGCGCAGTTGTCTGAACAGGTACAGAATTCCAACTATAAGAGTAATCTGTGGCAACAATCCCGCCATTGGCCGTCACGCTTGCCGCACCATCCGGATTCCCGCAGTTCGATTGTTGGTCCATGACCGCATTGACTACCATGGCCGTGGGTTCTGAAATGGTGGTTTGAGACGTTGCCAGACAACCGTTGGCATCAGCAACACCTACGTTGTAAGTCCCAGCACAGAGTCCTGTTGCTGTTGCTGTCTGCTGCACGCTTGGGTCGTCCCACGCGTATTGATATGGAGCTGTTCCGCCTTGCGCAACAGCATTGGCCGTTCCATCGCAACTTGCATTGCAAAGCGCATCTGTGAAGTTGGGTACGCTAAGCGTCAGGTTGCTTGGGTCAAATGGAACGGTAACGGTGGTCGATAGTGAGCAGCCATCTGCGTCCTGCACGGTAACATCATAATCGCCAGGAGCAAGGTCAACCGCTGTTTGGGTTGATTGAACCGGTGTGGTAGACCACGTATAGGTGAAAGGGGCAATGCCGCTTAACGGGTTGAATGTTGCTGTTCCGTTGTTGGCTGTACATATTGATGGGGTAGAAGAAGTGTTGGCCGTCAGATCTCCCACAATGATGTCCATGGTCTGCACATCACCGCAAGGGTCGGCAATGGTGTAGGTGATCGTATGCGTACCGGTACCTGCCGCTGCCGGATCGAATATTCCGGCTGCGTTCACTCCATTTCCAGACCACGTTCCTCCGGCCGTAGCAGCGGTTAACTGCACCGGGCCGTTTCCAGTACATAGCTGGTTCGTTTGATTGATGGGGTCGATGGTGGCATCTGCATAACCCGTGAAATCGAACATCACCGAATCAATGGCACTACAACCGAGCTGATCCTGAATGAAAAGATAATACCACTCGTCATAGGTGGGAATAGGATCTATCGTTTCGTTGAACGAGTTGGTGCCAGCCGT
>JBFHEW010000500.1:0-2924 GCA_041583955.1 Bacteroidia bacterium
AGAGGCGATTCGCGAATGCTGCCGCTTCCATCTCCGAAATCCCAACTGAAATCGGTTGCCCCGACCGTTGTATTGGTGAACTGTACCGTGCTATGCTTCACCAGCTGATGTGTGAACGATGCATGTAAATCCTCCACACTCACAGTGGCGTTGGTCGATTCTGAGATACCACAGCTATCGGTTACCTGCAACGTCACGGAAACGGTGCTTTGTGGACTGATGGTGTACGTGGGGTCTGTTCCGTTGCCATTCCATAGATAACTGACGCTTCCCAACCCGCCAGAAACGACCGATTGAAGCATCGCATCCTCGCCATTGCAGACCGCCACATCAGCAACGGAAACCTGCAACTGCTGGTAATTGACGGAAATGGTGCTTGAGGCAGTAGCGGTGAATCCGCATGCATCGGTTACCATTACGGTGTAGTTGGTGGTGCTGAACGGATTGACGGTGATGGACCCATCCGTGCCGGGCGCTCCCGTCCATTGATAGGTGTAGACGGGGTAACCACCGGTAACGACCACATCGATGGTGCGGGGTTCCGGACAGCCGAGCGCTGTACTTGGTGTGATCTGCAGCGACATTGGATCTACATCCTCGATGGTGAACGTGACCGATGTGGCCGGGCCGGAGCTACACGGGTTCAACTGATCGAGCGAAATGGTGAGGTCCTCGGTTCCTTCCACCAACCCATCGTCCACCACATTGAAGGTGATGGTGGTAGTCGCCTGTCCGGCAGGGAACGTAATGGAATTCGGGATGTTGGTGACATCCGCTCCGATGGTGGCCGTTCCGCTGAAATTCAGACCAACGGTGAGCGCGGCATCCAATGGCTCTGAACGTTCGAACGTGAGGCTCATGGAGCTACAGCCTTCCACCAAGGCCAACGAACCGCTCGATGAGCTGTAATTGGTCTCGGCATTGAGGCTCACGGTAGGACTTGTGAAACTGCCTGCTTCGAGAAAGACAGCACTGTCGTAGGTGCCATCTCCTCCATCGGCAATGGCCAATCGGATGTGGTAGGTTTCGCAAGAGGTCAAAACCGCCATGGCGGTGAGCACCGTTGTGAATCCATTGTAACTCAATGTGGTGCCGCCCTGCTCTCCGGCCTCGTCACCATTATCGATGTAATACTGAGCGTTGGTGTTGGCGTTGACATTGAGCATGGTGATGGGCGTGGTGGTACCAGGCAACAGTGCAATGTTCATTTCGCCCGTAATACCAGGACCACTCACGAAAAAGGCGAAAACATCGTTGATGTTATTGTTCGGATTCACCCAGAACATGTATTCGTTGGAAGCGAAGACATAGCGGAACTGAACCGTGTCGGAAGATGGGATGAAATCGAACTCGAGAATGGATGCATCGTGCGTTCCGAGCGATGACCCCGAAATGGCGGAAAGTGCAGGGTCGCCCGGACGGAAGAAGTCGGTTCCTTCCTCTGCAATGGAACCGGCAGTAGATGTGTTGGGGCCCATGGCATCAACGGCCCTTCCTGTTGAAAGGATGACCCCGGAGTCTAGATTGAGATTGGAATTGGCACCGAAAAAATAACCCCGCGAAGCCGGATTGCCCGTGAATTGGATATTGCTCACCTGTACTCCCTGACCGATCAGCACATCTTCGACCAATTGTTGAGGGGAATACGTGGCATCCACAACCAATTGCGCATGTGCAGATAGGCCACAGAAGTATGCAAGCAACAATAAACCGTATGAACGGATCAACCTCATTTGATCAGGTCATCAAAGATAACGAAGCACATCACCACCATTGAACTCCATTTCGATCCAGATGTTTCGCAATCATTAAAAACTAATTTTGGCCACTAAACACGCTTAACATGAATCTGCATACCGTTGACAACTACATTGAATCGAACAAGGAACGCTTCCTCGATGAACTCATTGATCTGCTGAAAGTGCCTTCGGTAAGTGCCGATCCTGCGTTCAGCAAAGACGTTCATAGAGCGGCAGAGTTGCTCGCTTCAAGATTGACGGAGATCGGGATCGATAAGGTGGAGATCTGCCCGACAGCGGGTTATCCGATCGTTTACGGAGAAAAGATCGTTGACGAAAAACTACCTACAGTACTGGTCTATGGCCACTATGATGTGCAGCCTGCCGACCCCATTGAACTTTGGGATTCGCCTCCGTTTGAGCCCGTGATCAAGGACGGAAAGATCTACGCCCGTGGTGCGTGCGATGACAAGGGCCAGATGTACATGCATGTGAAGGCGGTGGAGTTGATGCTGAAGACCGATGGACTTCCATGCAACGTGAAATTCATGATCGAAGGGGAGGAAGAAGTAGGTTCTGACAACCTTGGCCTGTTTGTGAAAGCAAACAAGGAACGCTTGAAAGCCGACCTCGTACTTATCTCCGATACGGGCATGATTGCCAACGATGTGCCGTCCATTACGGTCGGATTGCGCGGTCTGAGCTACATCCAAGTGGAAGTAACAGGCCCAAAACGCGACCTCCACTCAGGTTTGTATGGCGGTGCGGTCGGTAATCCCATCAACGTGCTGTGCGACATGATCGCTTCGTTGATGGACGAAAATAAACGCATTACCATTCCTGGGTTTTACGATGGTGTGATCGAGGTAAGTGCCGAAGAGCGTGCGCAAATGGCGAAAGCGCCTTTCAGCGAGCAAGCATATTGCGATGAGTTGGACATGAAAGCCACCCAAGGCGAAGCAGGTTACTCCACGTTGGAGCGCGCCACCATTCGTCCAACCTTGGATGTGAACGGTATTTGGGGAGGCTACACAGGCGAGGGTGCCAAAACGGTACTTCCATCAAAGGCTTACGCCAAGATCTCGTGTCGATTGGTGCCGGGTCAGGACCCCGACAGGATCACGAAACTACTGGTCGACCATATTGAAAGCATAGCGCCTGAAAGCGTAAAGGTGAAGGTGAAAC
>JBFHEW010000501.1:0-2908 GCA_041583955.1 Bacteroidia bacterium
TATCTCAATAAACTCGAAGGGCTCTATGCTTTCGAGGAGATCATGCTTTCCTTCATGAAAAAGTTTTCGAAGAACGATCTGTTGCGGCAGGACAAGGATGTCTTTAAAAAGTTGAAGGCAGACCTCGCTGCCGTAGATTATGAACCGGGCGACCGGAACGCACTTTCCACACTTGATCTCATTTCGTGGGTGGAATCTAAAATTTCAGAGCAACCTTTGCACCAGTTGCTCAAAGCGAAGAACAATGCAAAAGACTAAGCTCACCATAGAAAGCCTCTCTGATCTTCTTGGAAGTTCCAAGTTGGAAGTTCCGGAATCGTCTCTTAAAGAGATTGAGCGATCGTTCAATTATCTCAATGAAAGGGTTTCAAGAACGGGGGAGACCATCTACGGTGTGAACACTGGTTTCGGTTCGTTGAGTGATATACGAATTGATGACGATGGACTGGAAGCCTTGCAGTCTAACCTGATACTCTCGCATGCCTGTGGAACCGGGAAACGCGTTCCGGATAATATCGTAAGGGCCATGCTCTGCCTCAAGGTGTGGAACATGCTTTATGGGAACAGTGGGGTTCACAAGGAAACGGTGCTCCGGCTCGTGGATCACTTCAATCACGATGTGCTTCCTATTGTTTACACGCAAGGCTCTTTGGGGGCAAGTGGCGACCTTGCTCCGTTGGCGCATCTCTGTCTTCCGCTGATAGGAGAAGGAGAGGTGATCATGAATGGTAAGGAGGTGTCTGCAAAAGATGCGCTTCACGAACTGGGGTGGAAGCCACTGCATTTGAGAATGAAAGAGGGATTGGCCCTGCTCAACGGTACGCAGTTCATGTCGGCATATGGCGCCTACAGCGTATTCCATGCAGAAAGGCTTGGTCTGTTGGCCGACCTCATCGGTGCCATTGCGCTGGATGCTTACGGAGGACTTACTGCGCCTTTTGACGCATCTGTTCATGCAGTGAGGCCTCATCCTGGCCAGATCACATCTGCCAGAAGATTACGCACCTTTTTGAAGGATAGTCCTTTGGCCACAAAGGCTAAAAAGCACATTCAAGACCCGTATTCTTTCCGTTGTATGCCGCAGGTGCATGGGGCCAGTTTGGACGCCATTGAGCACGTGAAACAGGTGGTAGAGCGCGAATTGAACTCCGTTTCAGACAATCCGCTGATATTCCCAGACGAGGACAAGATCATTTCTGCCGGTAATTTCCATGGTCAACCTCTGGCCATATCGTATGATTATCTGGCCATTTCATTGGCCGAGTTGGCGAATATCTCTGAGCGTAGAACCTTTCAGCTCATCATGGGTAAGAATGGGTTGCCGGTCTATCTGGTGAAAAAACCAGGGCTGCATTCCGGTTTCATGATACCGCAATACACATCTGCTGGAATTGTAAGTCAGAATAAGCAACTGTGCACGCCTGCTTCGGTTGATAGTATTGTGAGTTCCAATGGACAGGAAGACCACGTAAGCATGGGGGCCAATGCCGCAACCAAACTGTACGAGGTGGTTCAGAACGTATACCAGGTGCTTTCCATTGAGCTTTTCACAGCAGCGCAGGCGTTGGATTTCAGACGTCCCGAGAAAAGTTCACCCATCATTGAGGCGTTCATGGAAGAATACCGCGAGCTGGTTCCTTTTCTCCACGAGGATGAACAGATGCACCCTCACATGGTAAAGACAAAGGAGTTTCTGATGAAGGTGAATCTGCCTAATGGGTGATCAGAGTTTGTCTGGGTCGTTGCCCATCAATACGAACTGAACGATATTGGCTCCCATTTGCAGTGCTTTGGTTCGGGCTTCCTCACTGTCGCCATGGACCTCCGGATTCTCCCAACCATCGCCAAGGTCGCATTCGTAGCTGTAGAACAGCACCAGCCTGCCGTTATGAAAGATGCCTAATCCTTCAGGGCGTTTCTCATCGTGCTCATGGATCTTCGGCAGGCCTTTTTTGAAATCGAATTTCTGATGATAAATAGGGTGAGAGAAGGGAAGCTCGATCAGCTCGTACTCCGGAAACACTTTTTTTATCTCTGACCGGATGAATTGATCCATGCCGTAATTGTCATCTATATGAAGGAATCCACCAGAGAGCAGATACTTTCTGAGATTCTGTGATTCCTGATCGGAAAAGATCACGTTCCCATGACCGGTCATGTGCACAAATGGATATTTGAACAGCTCCTTCGACCCGACTTCCACTACCTGCTGTTCAGGATTGATGCTGGCATTCAGTTCCCTGTTGCAGAACTTTATCAGGTTCGGGACCGAGGTGGTGAGGTTCGCATACCAGTCACCGCCTCCGTTATACTTCAGAACGGCAAATTCGTAGTTCTGTGCATGAACCAGTAGGGTGTGCAGTAGAAGTAACGACAGAGTCAGAAACGGTTTTCTCATCTTTTCAAATAATTCATCACCGAAAGTGCGAATAATCCTGCGGTTTCGGTCCGCACACGACTCGTTCCCAGGTCTATTTCCTTTGCGCCCTTTTTCCTTGCGAGTTCGATCTCCTCAAAGCTGAAATCGCCTTCCGGGCCAATCAGTATCCACGAATCTGTTTTCAGTTCGGTAGACAGGGGTGATTTTTCAGAGGGACGGCAGTGCGCAATGAGTAACGGGGTTTGTGCTTGCTCCATGAATGATTCGATCGGAGTGAAGGCATGCAGATGCGGAAGCCAGTTGCGCTGACTTTGTTTCATTGCCGCCAACAGTATTTTTTCACACCGGTCCAGCTTCAGGACCCTTCTTTCCGAATTGGAACAGAGTATGGGGCAGATCTCGCTCACTCCGATCTCGACAGCTTTTTCCAGGAACCACTCGAACCGGTCTGTGCTTTTCGTGGGTGCTATGGCTATTTTGGGTAGAACAGGCGGTTCTTCGATTGATTTCTCAATGATGGAGAATGAA
>JBFHEW010000502.1:0-2902 GCA_041583955.1 Bacteroidia bacterium
GAATCTTGGACACTGGGCAGGTTGAAAGAAGATTTCGAGGCCTTCGGGATGGAGGATTTTGATCTCTTTTGGGAAGATGGCCTGATGCTGGAATTACGGGAGATCGGTTTGCTGAACGTTTAGTGGAACACTGATCTGAGCGATCAGACTGACTGACGCTGACCTGATCGTAAGTGGTACAGTTTGATCGGAGTGCCGCGTTAAGGATGGAAGCGGCATCCTTTTTTGCGCTTTTCCGCAAAAAAGATACAGCGTACAGCCTGACCCCTTGCGAAGCTTGGGGGAACGCCCAAAAAGAAGTCATCTGAAGACAATGCTGAGAAAAGGAGGTTTCTACCTTTGCGAGCATGTACTACAACAACATTTTAGAGACGATAGGCAACACGCCTTTGGTGAAACTGAACAAGGTTTGTAAGGACCTTCCGTGTACGGTTCTGGCCAAGGTGGAAACGTTCAACCCTGGACATTCGATAAAGGATCGGATGGCGCTACAGATGATAGAGGATGCTGAAGCTGACGGCAGGTTAAAGCCAGGTGGAACCATCATTGAGGGGACTTCGGGCAATACGGGTATGGGCTTGGCTTTGGCGGCCATTGTGAAAGGCTACCGATTGATCTGCACCATGCCCGATAAGCAAAGCAAGGAGAAGATGGATATTCTGCGTGCAATGGGTGCTGAGGTGGTTGTAACGCCTACGAACGTGGAGGCGGACGATCCGCGTTCTTACTATTCTGTTGCCCGTAGATTGAATCAGGAGATACCGAATTCGTTTTACCCGAATCAGTACGACAACCTGAGCAACCCGAAGGCCAATTATGAGCAGACCGGACCCGAGATCTGGGAACAGACCGAAGGGAAAGTGACGCATTTGGTTGTGGGTGTAGGAACTGGCGGAACCATTTCGGGAGCTGGAAAATACCTGAAGGAGCAGAACCCGAACATAAAGGTTTGGGGCATTGACACCTATGGTTCTACGCTAAAGGCGTATCATGAAACGGGTAAGATCGACCCGAACGAGATCTATTCGTATGTGACAGAGGGTATCGGTGAGGATATCATTCCGAAATGTGTTGACTTCAGTGTGATCGACCACTTTGAGAAGGTAACGGATAAGGATGGTATGCTGATGACCCGCGAATTGGCCAAGAAAGAAGGACTGCTTGTTGGCAACAGTGCCGGATGTGCCATACAGGGATTGAATCAGCTCAAGGACCAGTTGAAACCTGACGACCTCGTTGTGGTGGTTTTCCATGATCATGGCACGCGGTACGTAGGCAAGATCTTCAATGATGATTGGATGCGTGACCGCGGTTTCTTGGATAAAGGACGCATCAGCGTGGTAGAGATACATGGCGCCAAGCAGCCTGAATTGATGTCGGTAGAAGCGAGTGATTCTGTGGCGAATGTGGTCAAACTCATCACAGAGAACGGAATTTCTCAGGTACCCGTGTTCGAAAATGGCGTACCCGTTGGTTCGGTAACTGAGGGGAAATTGTTCAGTCACCTGTTCAACAAGCCCGAAGACCGTAATTGCCAAGTGCGCGATATCATGCAGCCACCGTTCCCTGAAGTGGATGCGGGTAAAAGCGTTACAGAGATAGCCGAAACCTTCAATAAAGAAACGCCAGCTGTGCTTTACAAGGATGGCTCTGGAACATATAGGATCCTGACCAAGCACGACATCATTAAGGCGATAGCCGATTGATTTAGAACGCCTGTAAGGGCTTTACGGTAGTGATAAATAGTACCTTGGTAGTTCAATCAACCAAGAAACCCTATCATGAACCTACCTGTTATACTGGGCGCAGCCCTCATTCCTACCATTGTGGGATTCATTTACTACAACCCGAAGATCGGCCTCGGAAAAGCGTGGATGAACGCTTCTGGGGTTACAGACGACATGGCGAAAACGGGCAACATGGCCATCATTTTTGGCGTTTCGCTTGTACTGAGTGCCATGCTGGCCGTTTCAGTCAACTTCAACGTGATACACCAGACCGGGATAGCCTCTCTGTTCAATGGCTTAACGGATGAGGAAAGCCTGGCCTATCTGGCCAACTTCAACGAGAAATATGGCCACGTTCACCGCTCGTTCGGTCATGGTGCGCTGCACGGAGTACTGATGGGTTTCTTTCTTGTACTACCAGTACTTGGCACCAATGCGCTGTTTGAACGGAAAGGATTCAAATACATCGCAGTGAACGTGGGATATTGGGTGATCACGTTGGCGCTGATGGGTGGTGTGATCTGCCAATTCGCTTAATCTCTATTGAACATTACCAAAAGGAGAGGTTTCTTTATGGAACCTCTTTTTTATGACTCACACTCGAAAACATACGGACCAAGTTGGTCGAAAGGTTGAACTGGTTTCGAGCCCTCAACGTATTGTTTCCTTGGTACCAAGCCAAACAGAATTGTTGTTCGACCTTGGATTGGATAAACAAGTAGCCGGAATCACGAAATTCTGTGTGCATCCAGAGAAATGGTTCCTATCGAAAAGGCGAATTGGCGGCACGAAAAACCTGCATTTTGATGTGATACAGGAGTTGAACCCCGACCTTATCATTGCCAATAAAGAGGAGAACAACAAGCAAGATATCGATCGTCTCGAAAAGGACTTTCCTGTTTGGGTAAGTGATGTGAGCGACCTCCATTCAGCGCTGGAAATGATTCATTTCGTGGGTGAAATTACAAGCACCAATCCATCCGCGTTGATACGTGAAATTGAAAGCGGATTCGAGCATCTGAAACCATTGAATCCTGCTAAGCGAGTACTCTACCTCATTTGGAACGCCCCTTACATGGCTGCAGGAACAGACACGTTCATCCATGATATGTTGCAGCGCTGTGGATTTGAAAATGCAGTGCGTCTTACGCGTTATCCGGAATTGAGCATGGAGC
>JBFHEW010000503.1:0-2898 GCA_041583955.1 Bacteroidia bacterium
ATTCTTTATTGCCTTTTGGACGACTCCATAAAGGACGGTGCCAAGAGTATCGATCTGGCCAGAACGGCCATGGAGATCAAAAGTACAATGGGTGCTGAGCCTCAGGAGTATCAACTCATGGTCAAGCACCTGAATAGCATTACTAACAGCATCGTAAAGAGGTTCATTCAGAACATCAGGCCGAAGGAATGGACCCAGAGAAAGCCTTTCAAGGACGGTCTCAAAGACTAATTTTGTCGTATGGCTTTTGTTGAGGGCTTTTTGCTAGGGCTTGGCATGGTGATCTTCATAGGTCCCGTGTTTTTCACGCTGCTGAAAACGGCCCTTAGCTATGGTTTTTGGGCCGGTATGATGGTGGCTTTCGGGATCTTTGCAAGCGATGTGGTCTGCGTTGGGCTATGTTCGTTCGGGGCCATTCCATTCTTCAAGAATCCTGATAATCAGTTCTGGTTAGCGCTTGTCGGTAGCTTCATTCTGTTCGGTATCGGCATCAAATACCTCATTAAACCAGATGTTAACGTTGATCGAGACCTTGAACTGAAGCCCGGTCATTACACAGCCTATTTCGCAAAAGGTTTTCTCGTCAACTTCGTCAATCCGTTCGTTTTTCTGGTTTGGATAAGTGTAATAGGTTTAGGGCAACAGAAGCATGGTTCCGGGACTGAGCTGTGGGTGTTCCTTAGCGCAGCACTATTGGCCATATTGATGACCGATAGTGTCAAGGTACTTTTTGCTCATAGGATCAAGCAACTGGTACGGCCCAGGTTCTTGCGCAAGGCTTACCAGATCATTGGGGTCGTATTGGTTGCCTTCGGTGCCAGACTCCTCTATTTCGCTCTCGTCTGAAAAAACAAAACCTTTCGCTTACGATCTAAGCGAAAGGTTTTCGGTAATAGGGCAGGAGACAGGTGCTCAGTCCTGCATTTCAATCATTTTGAACGGAACATTGATGATGCTTTGGTAATCCTCACCGGCCTCCAACATATCCTCATCATCTTCCTCGTAGTACCAATTGATCACAATCTCATTCCCGTTCTTACTCATTGCCTCCATTTTCTTGAACAGATCAAGAAGACATTTTGAGGAGCTTGTATTGAAATATTCAAGCTGAATATCACAAACGGTCTTCGGCTGCGGGGCGTTTGAGTATGCCTCTAGCCAATCTACGAGTGGTTTGTAAAACTCAATTGAGTTCTCCGGTATCGAACGCCCTTTCAGCAATAAAGAGCCTTTCGCATTGTCAAAACTGATGTTCGGTGTTTTCGGTGTTCCTTCTATAAAAATCGATTCCATAGTGCCGATGTTTTCTGGTTAATTATTGTCTTCTACGTTTATGTTCAGGCTAAAGAACGAATATTCATCGTTCAAGGGAGCAAAGTCGTAATTCAACTTTTTCCCAGTTTTTCTTGCAATGTCTATCATGCCTAGTCCTCCACCGCCTTTGTCAGACCGGGTGTCACTACTGAGTACTTCCTTGTAAAACTCTTTCAGCTCTTCAGGTTCTAGCGAATTGATGCGTTCCAAACGATCTCTGAAAGACTGTTTACGCTCCGTTAGGATGTAATTGCCTGTTGTGATGGAGTAACCGTTGTTGCTAAGGCTAATCATGAATATGGCAGAACGGTCAAAACCAAGTTTTCCTTTTGAGACCGGTACCTCGTCTATATGGTGGTAAAGGTTCTGTAAACACTCCACCAGAACGTTATAAACCTTCTTACGGAGCTTAGGCGCTTCGTTCATGCTGTCCATCCGTTGCTCAATGATCTGCAGAATGGACGTCATGAGCTCAGATGTGACATCACCCTTAAAGGAAAGCACGACCTTGTTCGACTCCATTCTATGATATAGATCGTAAATGTTCATAGTCGAGTCTTTCTCATCTTTCATTACGCTTCTACGAGCTGCGTTCTGCATCATGTACTTTACTGTTGAATGATACCCGTTCCAAGAGCCGATTCGGAACATTATACTGCGAGATTCTGATTAGGTTACCTGCTTTGATGAAAAAAATGCAGGTGATTCATCGAAGCAGCGTTTCAGAGCAGTTGCAAGTTGTTTTATTAAAGACTGACGCGTCTTGCTGGAAACGTCTTAGATGCCGAAAGCTATATCGTTGCATCAGCCAAGGTCCAGTGCGTCCAGAACGTCTTCGATCGGTCTTACTTCCTTGTAAAACGAAAGTATCCGCTGCAGTACCCGGTCAACCACCGCATCAGGGCACGAGGCACCGCTGGTCAAAGCCACTTTGAGGGGTTTGTCGGAATTGAATAGCTTGTCGGATATCTTCATTTGAGCAACATGCATGTCGTAGTAGGTTGCGGTTCCGTTGTCGTTGATGTCATGCTCAGAACTGATGAAGTACGTAGGGAATTTTTCTTCCAACAGTTCAACCAGGTGCGATGTGTTGGAGCTGTTGTAACCTCCAACTACAATGGCCAGATCGGCATCCGTGTCCATCAGTCCGTACGTTGCAGACTGGTTGTCGTTCGTGGCATAGCAAAGCGTGTCTCTGGTATCAGCGAAATGTTCCTTTACTTCCGCTTCACCGAACTTCTCCATCATCACATTCTTAAGATGATCGGCTATGGCCTGTGTTTCAGTTGCCAGCATCGTGGTCTGATTCACAACTCCGATCCGTTGAAAGTGCGTATTTGGATTGAATCCATCCGATGCACGGTCGCGGAAAAGCGATTCGAATTCTGCTGTCGGTCTGACGCCCAGAATGATTTCGCCTAAAATGTGAGCCTCGTTAAGGTCTTTTATCACCAAGGAAGGTGCATTCTGGTAGCTGTGCGAGAACGTGGCACGAGTTTCTTCGTGTTTCTGCTTACCGTGAATTACCACGGTGTATTCCTCCTCACCCAATTTGGCAGATCGTTTCCAAACTTTCTCAACGAA
>JBFHEW010000504.1:0-2896 GCA_041583955.1 Bacteroidia bacterium
ACTCTTTGGATACGCGCTCAGGCCGAAGCGAAACCGTATGCCGATGTATTCAAAATGGCCCACGGCATTACGGTTCCATGATTACTACCGACATTTGCCACCGTAAATGAATCATACTCCAGACGATACGATCATGGCGCTGGCCACACCATCCGGTGCCGGTGCCATCGCAGTCATTAGAATGAGCGGAAAGGACGCTTTCTCCATAGCGGACAGCGTATTCAGGGCAAAAGGCAAAAAGACCGTAGCAACGGCAGATTCGCATACGATCGTCTTCGGAGATATCGTGGATGGCGAAGAAGTGATTGACGAAGTGCTTGTGAGCGTTTTCCGAAATCCGAGATCGTTCACTGGCGAGGATTCGGTAGAGATCTCCTGTCACGGATCCACATTCATTCAAAGACGCATTCTGCATCTGTTGAGCACGCACGGTTGCCGAATGGCGAAGCCGGGCGAATACTCGATGCGCGCTTTCCTGAACCGTAAAATGGATCTGTCGCAGGCAGAAGCCGTAGCTGATCTGATCGCCTCATCAACAGAGGCAGCGCACAAAGTAGCCATGCACCAGATGCGAGGCGGATTCGGAAATGAACTGAGAAACCTGCGAGAAGAACTGATCCATTTTGCTTCGCTGATGGAACTGGAACTCGATTTTGCGGAAGAAGATGTGGAGTTTGCCGATCGAACCCAAATGACGCAACTGATAGACCGTATCATTACCACCATCGACCGACTGATCGGCTCGTTTGCGTTGGGAAACGTGATCAAAGAAGGTGTACAAGTGGCCATCATCGGAGAACCGAATGCAGGTAAATCGACCTTGCTGAACGCCCTTCTGAATGAGGAGCGCGCCATCGTATCGGACATTGCAGGCACAACCCGCGATACGGTGGAAGATGAATTGGTCATTGAAGGTATCCGTTACCGTTTCATTGACACAGCAGGCATCCGTCAAACAACCGATACCATTGAAAGTCTGGGGATTGAACGTACCATGCAGAAAGCCGAACAGGCCGATGTGGTCATGTTCCTTTTCGATGCCTCCACCTACACCCCGGCCAGACTCCGTACAGAAATAGATGACCTTAAAAGGCGTAAGTCGGACCTGGAGGACCGCTTGATACTTGTGGCGAACAAAACGGATAAGACATCGACCGATATCGGAACGGCATTTTCCGAGTTCAAAGTCATTTCCATCTCCGCCAAAGAGAAGACCGGTATTGAAGAACTGAAATCGGAATTGACGGAATTCGTGAATCTATCGGCTCTAAAGGAAGACCAGACCATTGTGACCAACACACGCCACATCGAAGCCTTGAGCGGAGCGAGAGCATCTCTTCAGGACGTGCTGACCGGCTTTGAGAACCAGGTACCGGGCGATCTGGTGGCCATTGACATCCGCAGGTCATTGTTTCACCTTGGCGAGATCACTGGAGAAATCACTACCGATGACCTTCTGGGAAATATATTTTCCAAGTTCTGTATCGGTAAATGACGCTGAATAAATAACAGGCTATTCTTCAGCGCAACCTTTCGATCAATCGCAGAAAACTTCGCTTCAGAATCAGTCGTCTTGGATTATTCGGATGCAAAAACACCCTGAACGTCACATCGTATTTATTCAGAATCCAATTCATGACGAATCGTGCTGTTGAGTCGAATCTGTACATGACAGGAACTTAATTTCTGAGACAAGTTATCATCGATCAATGACTTTGAACATCCAAATCGACCTCTCAGTTAGCTACCTTTAAGTAGGCATAAGTTGATTTTCTATATGAAAGTCAGCACGAAATTACGCGAACGCAAAACCAAAAAGCACATGAAACGATTACAGATAATACCAATTCTTGCGCTCCTATTGTTTCTGGAGTTATTCTCGCTGACCGCAAACGCTCAGAACGGGGTTCTGATCGATTATCTTGGAAATACAAGAGACAATTCAGCCGTTCTGGATGTTCGTTCGGCAGATCAAGGTGTTCTTGTGCCTCGAGTAGATATTGTAGATCTGCTTACGGCTGCTCCGGTTACATCACCTGCAGCGGGTCTGCTTGTTTACAATACGAACGCCACGTCAGGAACCGGCTATCATTATTGGAACGGGTCTCGATGGACGCGACTTCTTGACGATGTTGGGACAAACTACTTGAGTGGTTCTGGTGTTGCCACACGGGTCGCTTTCTGGAACGGAACAAACTCTTTGAGTAGTAATGCCAATCTATTTTGGGACAACCCTAACAGCAGACTCGGAATCGGCACTGCCGGACCGCTGGGAAGCTTGGATGTACGTGTCTCTGGATCCGGTACATGGAACCGACTGGTTGTGAAACCGACATCGCTGTGGGGGGACGGACTAGCTACTGCCGCGGAGAACGGAGGTGTTGAATATGTGACGATAGGAGCTGGTGGTGCTGCCGGAATCATGCTTAGCAATCCGCACGTGGTCTGGAACGGAGGCAATAACGCGGCTGCAATACGCTATGGAAGAAGTGGCGGAATAGCTTCTGGAGAGTGGTGGGAAGCCGGGGTAAACAGTGGTGCCGGATTTCACATCCGAAAGGGTACCACTTCTGCCTCTGGAATTGAGATCTTAACTGGTGGGAATGTGGGAATAGGCACAGCTCTACCAGGGTATAAGCTTCATGTTGCAGGAACCTTTGGAACAAATGGCTGGGCTACGATCGGTGATGGTCAAACAGGCCGCTTGAACCTTGAGGTGCAGCCTACCTTCCATCGACTGGCATTCAATGAACTCCGCTTCTTTGATTGGAATCTCGGTGGTGACAATCTGACCATCAACAATGGAAACATCGGTATTGCTGAGACCGCTCCGGACGACCGGCTTTCTGTTCTTCCTGCAGGTGGAAATCACGTCAAGATCGGGGGAGGCGCGGCA
>JBFHEW010000505.1:0-2886 GCA_041583955.1 Bacteroidia bacterium
AATTTCGGTCTACTTTGGACCTTGGTCTACGTGGGATCATTCCTACCTCAGTTCTACTTCCGTTCCGGAATCATTGACCCATGGTTCAATCTCTTCATTTTTCTAGGCATCCATCAGCTCATCCGCGCTACTGAGAACCGTAGCTTGGATAGAACACGACTTTGCGTTTCTGCCCTTCTTGTAGGCCTGGCAGTACTCACCAAAGGACCGACTGCCTTGGGACTGGTGGGAATCTGTTCTGCCATCTATTTCTTTGTTTCGTACAAAGCACACAGCTGGAAGTTGTCTGATGCCGTTGTCTATCTGGGTATAGTGATACTGGTGGGCTTCTCGTGGTTCATTATTGAAATTGTAAGGGGCCACGGCTACGTGATCCAAGAAGCCATTGACTACCATATCCGTTTGCTCGCTCAAGGAGAGGCTGGGCATGCGCAACCGTTCTTCTATCATCCGCTCGTGTTGCTGATAGGGTGTTTTCCAATGTCACTGTTCCTGGTATTCCGATGGGTGAAAAACCCCGAGGCAACAGGTCGGGTTGCGCACTACGGTAAATGGATGACCATTCTGTTCTGGGTTGTTCTCATCGTATTCTCCATCGTTAAAACGAAGATCGTACACTACTCTTCACTCACGTATTTCCCGATGTCATTCCTTGTGGCATGGTTCATTCATCAAGCAGTAGAGAAGAACATGCGCTTCAAACTGTGGCAGCAGGTTCTGATGATGGCGTTTGTACTCATTCTCGGTACCGCCTTCATTCTGGTCGGTGTACTCGAAACCATCAGACCTCACCTCCTACCGCTTCTCATGAACGATGGACTGGCCCATGGCAATTTCAGCCGATCGGTTCCGGATGGCGACCTTGATGTGCTCATCGGCATCTTTTTCATCCTGGCATCCACCGGTTCCATCCTTTTGTTGAATCGAAGCAAACATGCCATTACCGCACTGTTCACCACCAGTTTGATCACGGTTACCCTGCTTTCTGTTGCCATTGCTCCTAAGATGGACCACTATTTACAAGCTCCGCTCTTTGAATTCTATAAGGAAAAAGGTGGCGCAAATTATTTGCAGCCGCTTGGATTCCACTCCTACGCACACCTTTATTACGGAAGCAGAAGACCGAAGTCGGTTTCCGAACCGGATGACGAAACAAAATGGATGTTGTTCGATCAGGTTGACCGACCGGTCTATTTCATTTCCAGATCACAGGATCTAGAAACGAATCTGCGCTATTTTCCGCATTTGAAAGAAACCCACCGAAAAGGTGGATACGTGATCCTGGAACGTACAGACGAGGCCTACCCTTTTTTAGGGCTTCCGTAGATCTTGGAGCGTACCAGCCCCCACATGTGCAACCGGTGCTGCAATGAGGTTTTCAACACACCTAGGCCATAGGTCACACTTCTGCTGAAGTTGATGGACGATGCTTCGTCAAAATACTTCGTAGGGCAGGTTACCTCACCTATCTGGAAACCGGCCATGAAGATCTGACTTGCCATCTGGTTATCGAACACGAAATCGTCTGAATTCGCCTCCATGTCAATGGCCAGGAGCACCTCTTTTGAAAACGCCCTATATCCTGTGTGGTATTCCGAAAGCTTTTGATCGATGAGGATGTTCTGCGTAAGCGTAAGGAACCGATTGGCGATGTATTTGTACAAAGGCATGCCTCCAAGAAGGGCTCCCTTTCCAAGTATGCGCGAACCGAAAACAACAGGATACACATCGTTTGCGATCATATAGCTCATGGAATGAATGAGCTTGGGAGTGTACTGATAATCGGGGTGCAGCATGACCACGATGTCGGCATCGAGCTCCAAAGCCTTGGCGTAACATGATTTCTGATTACCTCCGTACCCGCGGTTCTTCTGGTGCTTAACGATGTGTTTGATGCCTAGTTTGGCACCAACCTCAACCGTATTATCCGGACTGGCATCATCTACCAGCACCACATCATCCACAATATCAAATGGAATCTCACGGTAGGTGGTTTCCAAGGTTTCTGCTGCGTTGTAGGCAGGAAGTACTACAACTACTTTTTTTCCGTTGATCATCGGGCGGCAAATTTAGACGTTTAGTCGAATAAGCGCACCCGCTTGGATCAGACCTTATATTTGACCTCGAAAAGCAACCATTCGTGAAGAAATTACACAAGCTCATCATCACCTCCTATTTAGGGCCTTTTGTGATGACCTTCTTCATTTCGCTTTTCATTCTACTGATGCAGTTCCTCTGGAAGTACATTGATGACCTGGTGGGAAAAGGGCTTGAATGGCACGTCATAGGAGAGTTGATGTTCTACGCATCTGCCAGTCTTGTTTCGCTGGCCCTACCTCTTTCGGTTCTCATTTCCTCCATCATGACAATGGGTTCTTTGGGAGAACACTATGAATTGGTTTCGCTGCGTGCAGCAGGAATTTCGTTGGGAAGAGTGATGTTCCCTTTGATCATCTTCTCCATCATCATCAGCGGACTGGCGTTCTACTTCTCCAATAACCTTTTGCCCATTGCCAACCTGAAGATGGGTACGCTCCTGTACGACATCAGGCATAAGAAACCAACCATGGACCTGCGGCCCGGTGTGTTTTACAAAGGCATTGACAACTACGCCATCCGCGTAGGTTCAAAAGGCGAAGACGACCTATCGCTCTATGACGTGTTGATCTACGATCATACCGAGAACAAAGGCAACAACAAGATCATTGTAGCCGACTCCGGCCGAATGGAATTTGAAGGAGAACGATACCTGTTGCTCACGCTGTACAACGGAAACAGTTACGAACAGAAAGACAACAGAAGCCGGGACGAACGCACCTACCCGCATATGCGGAACGAGTTTCAAAAGCAGATCATCCGGTTTGACATGACGGAGTTCAACATGCG
>JBFHEW010000506.1:0-2885 GCA_041583955.1 Bacteroidia bacterium
GCTGATAGCATAGGGTCACAACTGAGACGCAGGTGAAATATCTGTGCGACATGGTCGTTATAATGGCATGAAACGCTCCCGTTCGGTATTGTTGCCCGTGATCCTTTTATTGATGGTGGCATTGGTCTCTGCCTGTGCTTCCACCAAGAAGGCGCGCAAGTGCGATGGTAGAAGGGCCATTCACACGCCCATGGGCCCCATGTGAGCGGCTTTTTCCATGATTTACATCATTTTAACTCCGAAAAGTTGAACTCGAATCGTAACTTCGCGAAATGTTCACCTTGGGAATGCATTTGAGAAAGATAAGCTTGCTGTTCATTGCGAGCGTCTTCCTATCTGTCCTTCAGGTTTCGGTTGCAGGGTATCAGAACGATGATTCGTCCTTGTTCCAAAAACTCACCCAGGTAATGGCCGAAGAGGAGAGCGAGCACTCCGAACCATGCCACAAATTCAAAGAGGCGAAATTGTCGGTGTTGACAGCCACCATGGAGAGGTCTGACATTCCCACACGGTTCTCAAATTACGGTTCAACCGATCATTACGTATCCGTTCTCTACGAGGTCGGTTCGCCCCCTCCCGAGGCATAGTATCCAGTTGCTGCTGTTCGGCAGCGTGTTCCTTCATGGCAAGGAACGTTTCAAGTTTCTTTTTTATCAATTCCCATACCCTGCGTGTGGGATAAACTGGATTTTTTCGTGAATAAATACATCAAATATCTCAGCTCCGATATTCCTGCCGGTATCGTGGTTTTCTTTGTGGCAGTACCGTTGTGTCTGGGAATCGCCCTGGCATCGGGCGCGCCACTCTTTTCCGGCATCATTGCCGGCATTGTAGGCGGTATCATCGTTGGGGTGGCAAGTGGCTCTCAACTAGGGGTGAGCGGCCCTGCGGCCGGCTTGGCCGTTATCGTGCTCACGGCCATTCAGGACCTGGGTTCGTTCGAGATTTTCCTGATGGCAGTGGTGCTGGCGGGTATCTTTCAGATCGTGCTGGGCCTGCTCAAGGCCGGTATCATCGGTTATTATTTCCCCTCGTCTGTCATCAGCGGTATGCTGGCAGCCATCGGTATCATCATTTTCCTGAAACAGATACCCCATGCCTTCGGTTACGATAAGGACTACGAAGGCGACCTTGATTTTTTCCAGCGTGACGGTTTCAACACGTTCACCGAACTGGCCCACATGCTCGACTATGTGAGCTCTGGTGCCATGGTGGTGGCGTTCGTGTCGTTGGCCATTCTCATTCTGTGGGAGCGGCCGTTCATGAAGAAGATACGACTGTTTCAGATCGTGCAAGGACCCATTGTGGCCGTTGGGGCGGGCATTGGGCTCAACCTGGCGTTCTCGTCCTCGCCCGAATTCAACATTGCCAGAGAGCATCTGGTCAACCTGCCCGTTTCAGGCAGCATGATGGAATTCTTCGGTCAATTCACGTTTCCGGAGTTCAGTGCCATCTCCAACATGAAGGTGTGGACAGTGGCATTCACCATTGCCGTGGTGGCCAGTTTGGAAACGTTGCTCTGCGTGGAGGCGACCGATAAGTTGGATCCTCGCAAACGCGTCACTCCCACCAACCGCGAGTTGATAGGTCAGGGGATAGGTAACGCCATTTCCGGTCTTATCGGTGGTATTCCGGTAACGCAGGTCATTGTGCGTAGTTCTGCCAATATCCAATCGGGTGGCGTCACCAAGGTGTCGGCAATCTTCCATGGCATACTTATATTGTTCTCGGCCATGCTGGTACCGAATATCCTCAATATGATCCCATTGGCGAGCTTGGCGGCCATCCTGCTGGTGGTAGGCTACAAATTGGCCAAGCCAACGCTGTTCAAAGAGATGTATTCGGCCGGGAGGATCCAGTTCGTTCCTTTCATCGTAACCGTTGTGGGTATCGTTTTCACCGACCTGCTGATCGGTATATCGCTCGGATTGGCCGTGGCCATTTTCCACATCATCTACGAGAATTTCCGCACTTCCTATTTCCTGAAGAGCAGAGAGGAAGGAGGGTTGCTCCTGATCGAACTTTCTGAACACGTGACGTTCTTGAATAAAGGGGCGATTCTTCAGTTGTTGGAAAGGATCGAGCCTGGACAGAACGTTCGCATCGATGCATCACGAAGCGTGTTCGTACATCCGGATGTGGCCGAGATCATCCATAATTTCCAAATGTCGGAGAAACACCAGACAGATTCCATTGAGGTGATCGGACTGACCAAGGAGAAATCCACCTATGAGAGCCTCCAGCTGACAGATTTCACGAGGCGCAACAAGAAATGAAACCATTATACCTAAATACGATACAGATACAATGAAAGAAAAGACGTTTTACAAGAAGCTGATTGACAACAATCGGGCATGGGTAAAGAAAAAGTTGGGCGAAGACCCGGAGTTCTTCAAGAAATTGGCAGAAGGGCAGTCTCCGCCCGTGCTATGGATCGGTTGTGCCGATAGCCGTGTTCCTGCAAACGAGATCATCGGAGCACAGGCCGGAGAGGTGTTCGTGCACCGCAACATTGCCAATATGGTGGTGCCAACGGATATGAACATGCTCAGCGTGTTGGATTATGCGGTGAATGTGCTCAAGGTGCGTCACGTGATCGTCTGCGGTCATTACGGTTGTGGAGGCGTGAAAGCGGCCATGACCAACAATTCATACGGCATCATCGATAATTGGATCCGCCACATCAAGGATGTGTATCGGTTCCATCAGGACGAACTGGAACTGATGGAAGATGAGGAGGCCAAGTTCAACCGGTTTGTCGAACTCAATGTACGCGAGCAGGTTCACGATCTTGCCAAGACATCCATTGTGCAGCGCGCATGGGGCCGCAAGCAGGAATTGCACCTGCATGGTTGGGTCTATGGGGTCGGTTCGGGTATCATCAA
>JBFHEW010000507.1:0-2869 GCA_041583955.1 Bacteroidia bacterium
ACGGTAACAGCTCTACCGCTTTGGTGAAATAGGGTTCCGCTTCTGCGTATTCGCCATTACGCATTTTCACAAGTCCGTAGTTCATGAGGGCGCGGCCATTGGTCGGACCTTTGGTGGCCGCATCGTGCCAAAGGGTTTCATCACTTCCCCAGATCTCGTTCCGCTGGTATGTGCCGTAGGCATGGCCTGCCAGCACCAGAAAACAAATGGCCAGTAAGAGTTTGCGACTCACGGCACTCGACATCTTCTGATAAAGAAGGAAACTGGCCCAACCTACGGCCATACATAGGCCAATGTAGGGTAAAAAGGTGCGGTGATCGTTGGCCACCTGATAAAGTGGATTGAAGGTGGAGGTGGGAGCCAGCGTGACGAAGAACCAGATTATTCCAAAACCTACAGGAAGAAGGTTTTTTCGGAATGCTGCATAAATAGCAATGACATGAAGGGTCAATATCACCATCAGTCCCCATATTTTCTTGGAGGTGAATAGGTCTGGTGTCACCTTGAAATCGGGGTCAGCACTGAGGTCGGTGGGCAGAATGAAGTTGCCGATGTAATGGGCCACTACCACGAATTGCGAGGTGAAATAATCCAATCTCGGATGAGCCAGACCACCGGCCAACCTCGCAGGGTCGGTCATGTATATGAGGTTGAATGCCGTGAGTCCGAAACCGATGACGAATGCCGGCAACGCAGCCTGCACCGATCGCCACAGCTTTTTCCACCCGCTGCTTCTGTTCAGATCGCTTGCTAGACCGTCTTCCTCGAACATGAAATGATAGAGGCCCAAAACCGGAACAAGCATGAACATCACCTCTTTGGTGAACAGCCCAATGATCATCGGGATCAGATAGAGTAGCCATTTGCGCGTGGTGGCGTATTGATAGAGGACCAACGTTCCTAAAAAACACAGCGTGGAGAACGCATCGGAACGCGAAATGATGTAGTTGACCGTTTCTGCATTGGAAGTGTGGAACATGTAGAAGGCGGTGGTAAGCAACGCAACTGCCGAATGTTCTGCTTCGGGCCTCACTTTTTTGAACATGTTGAGAAGGAAGAGGAAAAGCAGAATCCCCTGCGCGATGTATCCAACAAATATGGAAATGTGGAAGACGGTGGGGTTCAAGGTATTACCACCCAAACGGTAGTCTATCGCGTTCAGCAGGGTCACCACCGGGCGGTACCCACGGTTGTTGGGCATGGTTCCAAAGGTTTCGATGTTGGTGAAGAACTCCGGAATGTTGTCCAGACTGCGGATGTATTCGTTATTCACGATGGTGTGAATGTCATCGAAATAGAATCCGTTGTCAAAATGATTCCAATAGACTGCAGTAAGCAAAAAGATAAGCAAGAGTCCGGACAGGGCTACTTTTCCTCGGCTCATTCAGAGGTTTGTTTTGAGTTTATCAACTTCGAAAAAAGACCATGTATCGAGTCTGTGCCGAAATATCGAAAATTGATGTAAAGTCCACCAACTCCTAATGTGGCTGCCAGCGATACAGATACCATTCTTACCAATAATGCGGTCATCAACCCTTCCTCCAGACCAAGTCCTGCGGCCAGGAATACAGTGCCGATCATCACTTCCTGAATTCCAAGATTGCCAGGAAGGATCCTGATAAGCGTCACGATCCTCAGGATCAGGGTGGCCAACACGATTCCCGTGACGTTGGGATCGAAATGTAGGATGTACGCACTATGAAAGAACCACGCTGCGTGTATCAATGTCGATAGCAGTGTCACCGCTAAAACCTTGGTCAGGAGCCATTGGTCCTTCGTTTGATCCCGGAATTGGACGAGCACGTTCTGAATAAAACCTTTCAACGTATTCAGGAATCCACTCTTTTCCTGTGTGGGCTGTTTCATGAGTCTTCCGGCAAAAAGGAAGAACAGCAGCGTTCCGAACATGCCCAGTAGCACAAGTTGCAGCGGTCCCGCGTTATCCAGTTGTAGCGAAAGAAGACCTCCGAGCACACAGGTAATGAGGAGGCTTGCAACGAACACCAGAACTCCTACAGAGAATCCTTTAGACATACTGATCCTGTATTTCACCTTAATGAACACCGTTTGGAAGATCAGACCTCCCTTTGCTGGTAGAATGTAGGTCCAGAGATGCATCATGAACGGGAGCAGAAATGTGTCTTTCCACGAAACATCAATGGCGTACTGGTGCTGGTAAACCATTTTCATGAGGTACCCGAATGAGAAGAAGTAAAGACTTCCCAACGCCAGATTCAGCACCAATTGCAAGGTGTCTATCTTACCCAGCAATTCAAATGCGTTCACATCTCTGAAGGTGAAATGAACCACCCATCCGAAGATGAGAATGGCCAGTAGGAAACCAAGAATGCTGTAGATCCGTTTCAATCGGCAAGTGTAGGGCGTGCTTCAAATATAGAAGGAAGCGCACTGAGTTTGTTGGTTAATTTTGACGGTCATGTACGAAGCAAAATCAATAAGTGTTGTGGTTCCCTGCTACAACGAGGAAACCCAGATCGGCAAGGTGATAAGCACCATGCCCGATATTGTCGACCATATCGTGATCGTGAACGACAAGAGCCCAGACCGGACCTCGGAGGTTGTCAGGGCCATGCTCAGTGCATACCCGAAGATCGTGCTGCTGGAGCACGAAGTTAACCAAGGTGTAGGCGGTGCCATTGCAACGGGTTATAAATGGAGTAGAGACAATAACATAGATGTGGCGGTTGTCATGGCCGGAGATGGACAAATGAACCCCGATGACCTTCCTGCCGTGCTCGACCCGGTTGTAAATGGCGAGGTCGATTACTCCAAGGGCAACCGTTTGTTCACTGGCGAGGCGTACAAGAAGATTCCGAAGGTGAGGTATTTCGGCAATTCGGTGCTGTCG
>JBFHEW010000508.1:0-2868 GCA_041583955.1 Bacteroidia bacterium
CAATGTGATGTGTAGTATTGAGTTCCTCACTATGTCCACAGAACAGACAAAGGCGCTTTGTATGGGAAGCGTTCTCCATTTCTCTGTTTTTTATTGATCGGATATGTGATATTCCTGGTATCATCTCCTTAGAATTCAATTTAGCACCACGTTGTGATGAGCAGTATGGTCATCGCAAACCGTAAATGTGAATACACTGACGCCATTTGGCATTCTGGCAGGTCGGGCAAGCAGACCTTGGTAAACAAGGAGAATGTGAAGACTACGGCCATTCATCCGGTTTGAATACATGCACTGTAAGTGCTGCGCCAACTTGACATCTTCGCTTCTCACAAAGGCATCATCCATGTACAGCACCGCCACAGGGGCTTGACCCTTTCGGTAGAAGACATTGTCGACATCCAATTCATCGATCGAATACGGCCCCAGCTGTCTCCATCCTTGATCTGTGGGGTGGGCAGCCTCAACTGCCACCATCATTTCTCTTAACATATTCCAATTATCCATAGGTGTAACAATCATTTGTGCAAGCGCCTCCCGAACTCTGACAAGGACATTCCAATAAGACATCGTCCGTTGTGGTTCCAACAATTCTCACCGGACATTCATTGAGGTCGTATTTATTGTAGATGCTCGGATCGGCCTCATTGTCAGAACCGATGAACTTGTTCTGGCCAGACTGCTCTACGAGCCACATCTTGGCCTTCTTATCTGAAAAATCAATGGTTTTTGTAAACACACCATTGTCTGATAACGTGCCGACACAGAAATCATTTGATTGGCACATGATGGCCAAACCACTGGCATCGAACTTCTTCTGGTATACTATTTCACCGGTAGAGGTGAGTTTAATGATCATCTTGGTAGACGTGAATATCACATCGTGTGTGCTTAAAGGGTAACAGCTTGTAGTGGTGAATGTGTAATTAGGCATTGATGAAATTTTAACGTCAGGTCAAATTAAAAGAACGGCATCCAGCATTTCTTACAATCTTTTTCCACATATTACAATGGGTTTAGACAATCGTATACTTGAACAATAAGTAATTATTACATTGAGCGTTACTTTTATTCCCTGAAATAAATCGGCAGATACCTTATCTATGGATGGCAAAGCCCTCTGAACAACACACGAAACCAACTGGATCATGAAAAGTGATTTTCTCTATCGGTTCGTCCGATCAATGGACGAAGGCGAAACCCGCTATTGCAGGGCTCAACTGCAACAGGACGACAGATGTGTGAAGCGAGGATATCTTGCTCTTTTCGATGCGCTGGCTTCCATGGCTGAGTATGATGCGGAAGCGGTGGTGCACTGCGTTGCAGACTTCCCCATGGCCAGCAGTCTTGCGGTAGAGAAAATAAGACTGTACCAGACCTTACTTCACAACATCAAAGAGCTGCATAGCAAACGCAGATCGGCAAACGACCCCTTTCAGCGACTTCAGGAAGCACAGGTCCTCTTCGACATGGGAATGAACGAGGAGGCTGTTGAAGTAGCAAGCAAAGGATTGACACAGGCGGTATACATGGAGGACCTATGGATGGAAGTAGGCCTGCGAGACCTGTTGCGCAAGGTGTACAAACACATGGGGAAAAAGCAGCTCACCATGACCCGCACCCAGAACGAGTATGAGCTGGTGATGGCCGGAAAGAAACTGAGCAAACTGCTGAAATACACGCAGATATCGGATAGGATGTTCGACTACGTCCGGAACTACCGTGTAACCGATTCCGTTGCCGTTCAGCGCGGTATAGAGGAGTTGATGAGTGCCCCCGAAATGAAAGACAGCAACCAGGCCGATTCCTTACCTGCTCAGATCAAGTTCTTCGCCATTCAACAACTTTATCACTTGCAGAAAAACGATCTAGCAACATCGAACGAGATGTGTAAGCGGCAACTTGGCCTATGGGAACAGAATCCGGACCGCATCAAGAACGATCCGCTCGTGTACCGAAGTGTTCTATCCAACCTTATTGGAAAACTGACGCTGCTCGGTAAAACAGATGAGGCCCTGTCCTATCTGAACAAACTGGACGCCATGAAGGTGCTGAGCAGACGCGATGAGGCGCTACAATTCGGATACGTGGAGCTTCAGTTTCAGCTGTTTTACATGAATCAAGGTAAATTACCCGAAGTGTTGGAACGTGAAGAAAAGGTGCTGGTTGGTCTTAAACGGTATCAGAAAGGCATGGAAGAAAGTTCTGTGCTCGTTCTTCTGTACAACCTAGGTATTACCCACATGATATGCGAAAACACGAATGCAGCCATCGCCTACTTCGAGCGGATCCTACACTTAGGGAAATTGCCCGTTCGGCTCGACCTTCAGGGTATTGCACGCCTGTTGCGACTTTTGCTCATGTTCGATAAGGAGGATATCCTTGACCTGAAGCATTTTCTACGCAACAGTAATGCGTTTTTTGAGCGGAAAGACCGAGGACACGAGCTTGAAACCACGGTCAGGGAGTGGATTGCCGTTCACAACGCTACCGTAGGAACGATGGAACGAAGACAATCCTTCGGTGAACTGGCAACGCTACTGGCTCCTTTTGTAAAGTCAAGGATTCTAGGAGCGGAAGAAATGTACATCTGGGCAACGGCAAGGAACAGAAGAATGACACTGACACAGGTGCTGAACGAGCAGCTGAATGCTAGCACAACCGCATAGACCGATCACCGACCAACAAAAAAATGGGGATTCCCACACCTGAGAATCCCCATTGATCTTAACCATTAAAACTGGTCTATGGCCAGATTCCCAAATTCTGGTAACTGATGGCCACTTTATCGATCGCTTCAACAAACGCGGCTGTACGCAGATCATTGATGCCTTCGGTGCTCATCATTCGGTTTCGGATGTTGTCGTA
>JBFHEW010000509.1:0-2868 GCA_041583955.1 Bacteroidia bacterium
AGGATATCGCCCAAAAGTGTTTTCAATCCTTCGTAATGCAGCGCGAAATCGGCCTCATTATCGAATTTGGACGTGCTGCGCTCGGGGTAGAGTACCCCAAGCAATTGGTTCAACCATTTGGCAACGGTTTCTGGCGATAGGCATTTGCCCGCCTTCTGATGCTGAACGAACAGCTTATGTATGAATTCTGATTCCATGGAACGGGAGCGAAAGTAACGCGATGCGCTGAAAGAATGTTGCAATTCTTACGTTCAGCCTTTCAATTGCTCCAATTCCTTCTTCAATTGGGGCACATGTTTAACAGCAATTGACCATATCACGGATAGTTCAATGCTATCTTAAGCGTGCGCCAAGTAATTACGAAGAGAAATGATGCTAGCCGCATGTTCAATCTTCACTGATGGGTCGGCTTTCAGCATCTTATTCACCGCTTCACCAATGATTTCCAAATTCCGTTCGAGCGTACGAACGGCCATGAAATTCTGTGTGAACGTGTCAAAATTATTGTCACAAGCAATTACCACCTGTTCAATTTCCTGAACTACAGATTCAATGTCGAGGATGTATTTGAGTACGGCACTACGCGGCATAGAGTTGAACCTTTGTAGCATTCAGTTCCTCAATGAACACAGGGTTCTTCAATGCCGGTATTGATACCAGATCAACTTTTCTACCGAACAGACTTTCCAACGCGTTCACAAGACCGAAGAAATACTCGGCCATATCGAGGACAGGGATTTCTGTAGAGAACCTTACTGCAAAATCAAGGTCGCTTTCAGTCGTATTGAAATTACTGCCCGTTGCAGAACCGAACAGGTATAACTCCTCCACTTTGTATTTCTCACAAAGGATAAGCAGCGATTCACGGTTCTGTTCTATCAATTCAAGCATGATCCAAAGATAATGCTACTTGTTGAATGAAGCAGAAACTACTTCTTGCTCCGCTTCTGCGGCACCAGCTCCTCCTTGGTTTCCTGATCGAGGTACTTGATGGCCAAGCTTACCGGAATCCTCTGCTTCTTGTTGAAGGCGGTCACAAAGGCATCGGCCAGACCTTGTTCCTTCAGCATATCTCGGTGCGTCTGTGCTTCCTGGTACGTGTCGAATTTCCCTGCGGTAAGGATGGTGAGGTCGTTTTCGCGCACTTCTTTGAGCTTGTCTATCTCAAAGTAATACTTGCGGAGGTCCTTGGGTAGCGTTTCTGCAAACGCTCCTATCTGCACACGGAATTCCACTTTTCCTTTCAGTTGAGGCGTGATGCTGAGGTTGTTCAGGCTCATCACCTCTTCTCCGTACGTTTCCGGTTGGTTGATGTCAACGATGAAGGCATCCGGATAGCCGTTTGCCCGAACCTCCTGAAGCAGTTCTTCTGCCTGCGAACGGAAACTCAGGTTCCCGATCACGTACCGATAGACCTTGTTCTCGTCCACGTACACACCTACATTCTTCAGTCCTTTGAAGGTGGTGGTGTAGGTAGGTTCTATGGAAGCTGCCACCTGCACGCCATAGAGCACCGAGGCGGTGGTATAGTTCACTTCGCGTGTCACCACATCAGGGCTTTCGGGTTGCATGTTCACCAAACGGTCCTTCAGGTAGTTGGAGGCATTGGCGCCCACCGTGCTGCGGGTTTTCAGTTCCTGAGCCATGCGCATGGGTTCGTGGCAAAGCTCTATCCACTTCACGGCCTCTTTGGTGTAGAACGGGTCGCCTTGCGAATACACCTGCACGAAGCGGTCGTAGGTCTTCATGGCCTTGTCGCATTGTTTCAACCTGCTGTATCCTATCACCAGGTAGTACCAGCAGAACTCAGGCTCGCCCATACCGGGATTGATGTCTGTCTTGGCGTAATCCTCCCCGGCCTTTTCCAGGTAGGCCACCGCTTCTTCGATGCGGATGCCCTCCTTGATGAGGCACATGCCGAGAAAATAGTTGTAAGCGGCAGGGGCGTTGTCCTTCTGCAGGAGGTCTTCCAAGAGCGGAATGGCATCGCGCGTTCGGTTCGATGCGATGAGCACCTTCGCCTTGTCAAGCTGTGGTTCCATCGACCACGAAATACTGGAAATGAAGAGGAGTGTGATGAGTGTAAAGCAGGTTTTAGTTTTCATCGGGTGTCATGTGTTTGTTCAACTTCACCTTATTCTTTCCTTTTCGCATGCGCAGATTCACCATTTCCACCAGCAGGGAGAAGGCCACTGCAAAGTAGATGTAGCCTTTCGGTACATGGAATCCCATGGCATCCAGCATCAGCATGAATCCGATGAGGATGAGGAATGCCAGTGCCAGTATCTGCAACGTGGGCCGCTCATTGATGAATTTACTGATGACACCAGAGAAGAGCATCATCACGATCATGGATAGGACCACGGCCACTATCATGATGATAACGTGTTCTGTAAGACCGATGGCTGTGAGGATGGAATCGAAGCTGAAGACCATGTCGAGCGCCACTATCTGCACCAATGCGCTGCCAAGGGTGAGTCCTGCCTTGGTTCCCGGTTCGCGGTCTTCGTTCTCGCCTTCCAGTTTGTGGTGTATCTCGGAGGTACTTTTTGCCAGTAGGAACAATCCTCCGGCCAAAAGGATGAGGTCTCTACCGCTTACGGGATGATCGAAAACGCTGAAAAGTGGTTCCGAGAACCCGATGATCCAGGTTATTCCGAGCAGCAGCCCCACACGGAATATGAGCGCCAATGCCAGTCCGATGTTGCGCCCCTTGGCCTGTTGATGTGCCGGTAGCTTGTCGGTGACGATGGAGATGAAGATGATGTTGTCTATACCGAGAACGATCTCGAGAAAGGTGAGCGTGAGTAACGCGATCCACGTTTCTGAATGCATGAAGATTTCCATGTAGTGAAGTTATCCCATGCA
>JBFHEW010000510.1:0-2866 GCA_041583955.1 Bacteroidia bacterium
GTCTGATCGAACACGATACGCGAAGTGGTTGCACTATTACCGATCCAAGAATCATCAACTGTCATCATGATGTTGCCAGCGCCTGCTGCAGGGGTCAATGCAGAACTACCTACACGGATACCGGCTCCAACAGCAAGAGTAGAGCCGATGGAAGTGGTTGTTCCCACCGTGAGGGCCGTTCCTACCCCTAGCGTTGTTCCAAGCTGTCCAGAACCGCTGATATTATAGTCAGCTGGCGTCTGTAGCGTAGTTTGATTGAGAATGTAGTTCGTGCCAGATACTGTGGCAATACCTCTCCAAACATTCGCATTCTCATCATAGTACCTGTAGGTCTGAGTTGATGTGTTGAAATACATCAGACCATCATCATTGTTCCCAGCTACGGATGGATCCGAAGCCATTCGGGGCAATAACACACCGGTGCTAGAACTTCTAATGTCCAAGATGGAATTGGCATCCGGAGTGAAGGTGGTGGAACCTATTCCAACAGCGGTCTGTGCCGATAATTGGTGACCGGTTGCAACCAGCAGTAGGACAACGGTGGCACTGAGGATGTGGTGAAGGTGTTTCATATTACGGATGTTTAGCATTGAAATATCTTATATTGAACTTGAATCGAAACTCAGTTACACAACAAAATTAGTATTTCATTCTACAGTTATCGTAAGATGTCGAACAAGTCGAAACGATTTTTTAACTTTCAGAACTTGTCTTTTATCGATGATATTGTTTTCTCCAACCTAAATTTCTGATGCCATGTCGAAAGGTGACCGATTGTTTGATCTAGTTCAATCTCTTGAGCTGAATGAAAAGAGATACTACAAGTTGCAGGCCTCTCTACAGAAGAAGGACAGCAACCTTGCAAGATTGTTTGACTACTATTCTGAAGCGAAGGGTTTTGACGAGGAAGAGATCAGGGCTAGGTTTGCCGGTGAGAAATTCCTCGAACAATTGGCGGTCACGCAGAATCATTTGCATGAGTCAATTCTCAAAGCTATGCGCCTCTATCATCTGAAACGATCGGTTGAATTCAGGTTATATGGAATGATCCAGGATGTGCAGTTCCTGTATGAGAAAGGTCTCGTTGAACAGGCTCATGGATTGCTCAAGAAGACCCGTAAGATGGCTGAGAAGAGCGATAGTTTTCAGGTCATGCTACTGGTGTTGGATTGGGAGTCGCGGTTTCTTTCTGAGGAATTCTACGTAGATAAGGATGAGTCTGATATTGATGCCATATCCGAAGAATACTACGAGATACTCGGCTCGTTACAGAACGAACGGGAATACAGCGACCTTCAATCCAAGATATTCAACAATTATTACAAGATCGGGATTGAACGCAAGAACGATGACTACAAGACCAATGACCAGATAGTGAACCAGTTTGCGCTCAAAGATCCGGCACGGGCTCTGACCTTTCGTTCTAAGTGTTGTTTTTTGAATATCCATGCGCAGTACAACAAGATCAACGGTAACTGGGAGGAGGCATATCGATATCGAAAGGAATTGCTGGTGCTCGTAGAAGAGAAATTCGGCACATCCTACAATAGAAGCATCGTTCAGAGTTATTTCGTGGCGCTCAATAATCTTATCCCTATCTGTATCAAGTTACATAAATGGAAAGAGGTTGAAGAATTGATTGAAAAGCTGGAAACGATTGAAGAACGGTCGCTGAAGAGCCATTTTTCTGACGAGATAGCGGCTAGGGTCTTTCTTCAGGCCTCCATTGCCAAGTTGGCGCTCTATACGAGATTAGGCAACCGGGAAAAAGGCCTTGAGCTTGTCAGTAGGATACGTGAAAAGCATTCCAAGATAGAAGGGTACCATCGGAAGTACGTGTTGCTGCACCTCTATTTCAATATGTCGTACTTCTTGTTTACTGTTGGAGAGTATTCTCGTTCGTTGAGATGGTTGAACATGATACTGAATGATACTGGTATCAATTCTGTTGAGGACCTGCATGCCTCAACACGGTTGCTTACAATGATCCTTCAATTCGAGTTGGGGCGAAGCGAGCTGCTTGAATATCTTGCACGCTCGACCTATAGGTATCTCAATAAACTCGAGGGGCTCTATGCTTTCGAGGAGATCATGCTTTCCTTCATGAAAAAGTTTTCGAAGAACGATCTATTGCGGCAGGACAAGGATGTCTTTAAAAAGTTGAAGGCAGACCTCGCTGCCGTAGATTATGAACCGGGCGACCGGAATGCACTTTCCACACTTGATCTCATTTCGTGGGTGGAATCTAAAATTTCAGAGCAACCTTTGCACCAGTTGCTCAAAGCAAAGAACAATGCAAAAGACTAAGCTTACCATAGAAAGCCTCTCTGATCTGCTTGGAAGTTCCAAGTTGGAAGTTCCGGAAGCGTCTCTTACAGAGATCGAGCAATCCTTCGATTATCTGAATGAAAGGATTTCAAGAACAGGGGAGACCATCTACGGTGTGAATACTGGTTTCGGTTCTCTAAGTGACATACGAATTGATGATGATGGGCTCGAAGCCTTGCAGTCTAACCTGATACTTTCGCATGCCTGTGGAACTGGGAAACGCGTTCCGAATAATATTGTAAGGGCCATGCTCTGCCTCAAGGTGTGGAACATGCTTTATGGGAACAGCGGTGTTCACAAGGAAACGGTGCTCCGGCTTGTGGATCACTTCAATCACGATGTACTTCCTATTGTTTACACGCAAGGCTCTCTGGGGGCAAGTGGCGACCTTGCTCCGTTGGCACATCTCTGTCTTCCGTTGATAGGAGAAGGAGAAGTTATCATGAATGGTAAGGAAGTGTCAGCAAAAGATGCGCTTAGCGAATTGGGGTGGAAGCCGCTGCATTTGAGAATGAAAGAGGGATTGGCCCTGCTGAAC
>JBFHEW010000511.1:0-2866 GCA_041583955.1 Bacteroidia bacterium
AAAGAATAGCTTTATAGTTCAAAATTCAGATTTGGCTGAAATTTGACAACAGTATCTCACTTGAACTGAACAGATGATGACAAGATTTTACTCTCTAGCAACGCACTTTCTCACAGGACTTGCACTTGCAACCTGCGGCACCACTGCCTCATTTGCTCAAGGAGTCGTTAATAACTCGGCCAAGATCAATATTTCGTCCAACACTTTCTTCATTATCGACAATGGAGGGTTTACCAATACCAGTGCAGCTGGCTCTCAGGTAACGAATGCTGGAACAATGGAACTTGACGGAAATTGGGTGAACGATAATACCACTGGTGTATTCGGAGCAACACCGACTTCGACTACAGGTGGAAACGTGATTTTCAATGGAGCTGCGCAGAATATCGGAGGTACTCAGGAGACCCGATTCTTCAACGTTACTATCAGCGGATCGGACAAGAAAACCCTTACCGGCACAGGAGCAAATCCAGGCGTCAGAACGTACGGGGTACTGAATCTGGCCAACCAGAGTCTACGTTTGAATTCAAAGACACTGTCTGTTGAAAATGCGGCTACTGCTGCTATTACCCGTTCTGGAAATGGATACGTGATATCCGAAACCCCTCCATCTTTAGGTTACGGCAGATTGAAGTGGAACGTGGGAACAGCCACTGGAACTTACGTGATTCCATTTGGTACAGACGAAGCCATACCTGCTAACCTGATGATCGATTACACCATTACCACTGCTGGTACTCCGACATCTCCGTATAAGACCTTTGCCACCTACGGTACCGCATTCGACAACAGTTTCGATGAAGGTACGTTCCCGAACATCACACCTGGTCCATATCCTGCATCAGCATGGTCTGATCTACCGACAACTGTTACCCATTTGACTGACGACTACATCCAAGCCGCACATCGTTGGGTAACCGACCGTTTCTGGATCATGGACGAAGACAACATCGGAGCTTCAGCCAGTGGTTACACCACCAAGCCCCGTATGCAGTACCGCTTCCGATACTTGGATGCTGAGAATGCTGCTCCTAACCATATCACTGAAGCCAATCTTATTCCACAACGTTGGAACCACGACCTGAACAAGTGGGGCGATTGGTTGTACGGTGTACCTACCACAATCACGAACACAGGTGCCAATACGGTTACCATCCAGATCGCTCAAGATGCCACCACTTGGTTGGAGGATATGTATCCGGTTTGGACGTTGGTTGACAATAGTGATCCGCTTCCGATTGAACTTGTACGATTTACTGGAGAGTGTGGCGGAGGTTCAATCAACCTTAAATGGACCACTTGGACTGAGACGAACAACGACTTCTTCACCGTGGAGCGTAGCAACAACGGAACCGATTTCGAAGTTGTGGACGTGATCGAAGGCGCTGGAAACAGCAACCAATCGATCACCTATAATGCAGTGGACAATCTTCCTTACGGAGGAACTTCATACTACCGTTTGAAGAACACAGACTTCTCAGGCAAGTCTGAATATTCTGACATCATTGCCGTTACCTGTGGCGAGGATGGTAACGATTTCAACTTTGTGAATGCCTACGATGTGGACAACACGGATATCGTTGTGGAATTCACTGCTGAAGAAAACGAAGACTACACCATCTTCCTATATGATGCAAGCGGAAGAAGGGCTTTGGATTTCGATGGGGTTGCTACAAGCGGTCTGAACAAAGTGAGACTCAACGCTGGAGACCTTGCAAGAGGAATCTACATCATCAACCTATCTAACAGCAGAAAGAACTTCAGCAAGCGTGTAATGCTTCGCTGATCGCTGAAAGGAACGAATTAGAAAAAGAAAAGGAGAACTGAGCAGTTCTCCTTTTTTTATTTGGTTCTAACGTAGTTGGCAAAGGCCTTTACCCAATCCGGATCATCGTTAAGGCTTGGCACCAGATCGACTTTCTCACCTCCATGTTCCTGAAAGATCTCGTCATACTCATGACCTATCTCGATCAGGGTTTCAAGACAATCGGCAACAAAAGCAGGTGAGAATATCAGCAGCCGTTTAGCGCCTTCTTTCGCCTTCTCTTCTACTACCTTGTCAGAATATGGCTTTATCCACTTGTCATCCAACCGCGACTGGAATGTTGTGGTGTACCGATCTTCAGTTAGACCCAGCTTCTGGGCAATCATCTTCGTGGACTCGTAGCAGGCAGCCTTGTAGCAATACTGGTTCTCTCCCGAAACGCCATGCTCACAATTGCGATCATCACACAATCCCTCGTCATAAACCTTATCAAGCTGACGAACGGGTAAGCCATGGTAACTGAAAAGGATATGATCATAGGCGTTCAGGTCGAACTGCTTTGCGCGCTTCACAAAACCTTCAATATAACCTTCCAATTCGTAGAACTGACTCACGAAAACCATTTCAGGTATTACCCACCATTTGGATGCAATGCGCATCACCTCTTCTATGCATGTTCCGGTAGACGAAGACGCATATTGTGGATACATCGGGACCACGATGATCTTCTTGAGGTTATTGCTGCGTAGTTTCTCCAAACCTTCTTTCACAGAGGGACTTTGGTAACGCATGGCAATTTCCACTTGGTACTTGTCCCCAAGATCGGCCTGCAAAGCGCTTCTGAAGTTCTCAGAATGAATGAGCAGCGGAGATCCCTTATCGGTCCACATCTGCTGATATATCTTGGCCGACTTAGGTGCTCTGAAGGGTACGATGATGGCGTTGACCAATATCTTTCGGGCTAACCACGGAATATCGATGACCCGTGGGTCGTTAAGAAATTCGGAAAGATATTTCCGAACGTCACTGACACTTGGGGAGTCGGGAGTCCCGACATTCATGAGTAGTACTCCTATTTCTGGCTTCATGGACATTGGAACA
>JBFHEW010000512.1:0-2862 GCA_041583955.1 Bacteroidia bacterium
CAGTGAGGAATTCGGCACGTACTGGGCCATGGATAAAGGCTACTATTGGCATCAGGCACCGATTGAAAACCATGTGATGATATTGGAAGCATTCCACGAAGTGGTACAGGATGCAGACATGGTTTCGGAGATGAACATCTGGCTACTGAAGCAGAAACAAACCCAAAGCTGGGAAACCACCAAAGCAACTGCAGATGCGTGCTATGCACTATTAAGCACTGGCAGTACCGACTTCGAAACGCAACCGTTGGTTTCCATCCAATTGGGTAACGAAACCATTGACCCACGCACGGACAAAGACCTGAAAACCGAAGCCGGAACAGGGTATTTCAAAACCAATTGGACCGGTAAGGGTGTGTGGCCATACGCCCCTACATCTTCAGACAATGGAAAAGTCACGGTGACCAAAGACAACGAAGGCGTAGCTTGGGGAGCGGTGTACTGGCAGTATTTCGAAGACTTGGACAAGATCACTGGAGTGACGGACAATCCGATAAAAATGAAGCGCGAAGTGATGCTTCTGCAAGACACGGAAAATGGTCCGCTGATGAAAAAGCTGGATGCCAGCGCTTCACTTTCTGTTGGAGACCGTGTTCGTGTGAAGATAACCCTCGAAACCGACCGCCACATGGAATACGTGCACCTGAAAGACATGCGGGCCGCCAGCTTTGAGCCGCGCAAACAACTGTCCGGTGCCGAATATCAGGAAGGCCTGAGTTTCTATCGCTCAACCACCGATGTGGCCATGAACTTCTTCTTCGGCTACTTGCCAAAGGGAACTTTCATTTTCGAATACGACCTGAACGTAACGCAAGCAGGAACTTTCAGCAATGGAATCTCTCAATTGCAGTGCATGTATGCGCCTGAGTTTACCACGCATTCGGAGGGGGTGAGGTTGGAGATAAACAGATAGGTCGAGGTTCACGCTTACTGTTTCAAGTAGCAAGTAGTACAATATTGGAATATGATTCCGTAATTGTACCTTTACCGCATGCTTACGAGAACCGCCCAGACACAATTAGCTCGGTTGGCCAAACAGTTTAAGGCTGTAGCGGTCATCGGCCCACGACAATCCGGTAAGACTACCTTGGTCCGCGCCTCCTTTCCAGACAAGGCATATGTCAGTTTGGAAAATCCTGATACTAGAAGGTTTGCATTGGATGATCCACGTGGTTTTCTTCACCAATATCCAGACGGTGCCATTCTGGATGAAGTACAACGAGTGCCCGAGCTTTTCTCCTACCTGCAACAGGTCCTGGACGAAAGTGGCAAGAGAGGAAATTTCATTCTTACGGGTTCAAATAATTTTCTCCTCCAAGAAAACATTTCTCAGAGCCTTGCGGGTAGAATCGGTTATCAGCAGCTGTTGCCATTCTCGATCAACGAGCTTCCTGAATCAAGCATCAATGACCTTGATGGAATCCTATTCAAAGGCGGCTACCCTCCACTCTACGATGGTGATGTTGACACGAACACCTGGTTTGCCAACTACATCAGAACATATGTGGAGGGTGATGTACGACAGATCAAAGGCATAACCGACCTATTGACATTCGAACGATTTGTTCGTCTTTGTGCAGGACGCACCGGGCAATTGCTCAATATGAACAGCCTCGCTCTCGAAGCAGGTATTGACGGAAAAACCGTGGCAGCCTGGTTGTCGGTGCTGGAAAGCAGCTTTATCATCTATCGACTGAGACCGCACCATCGGAATTTCAATAAGCGACTGGTGAAAATGCCGAAGCTTTATTTTCACGATACCGGGTTGGCATGTGCGCTGCTTGGGATCAGAGAACCTGAGACGTTGAACCTGCACCCTTCGCGAGGAGCACTGTTCGAGAATTTCGTGGTATCGGAAATCATGAAATCGCGACTGAACACCGGAAAACAAGCAGATATCTACTTTTGGCGAGACAGCAAAGGACATGAGATTGATCTTGTGATCGAGGAAAAAGGTAAGCTCGTTCCAATTGAGATGAAGTCAGGAATGACCGTGCAGCCAGAGTTTTTCAAAAATCTGGAATATTGGACGAAACTGAGCGGTGAACAGGGCGGAACACTGATCTACGGTGGAGAACAATCTCAATTCCGAAGCAACGGCATTTCGGTGAGACCTTGGCGTGATGTTCATTCGGTTGCAATGTGAGCTTTACGCAATTGCAATGCATGTATGCGCCTGAGTTCACAACGCATTCGGAGGGGGTAAAACTGGAGATTAAGCGTTAAACCCGCTCAATAATCGTAGCGATTCCCATTCCGCCACCAACGCAGAGCGTGACGAGACCTGTTTGCTTGTCCTGACGTTCGAGTTCATCGATGAGTGTTCCCATAAGCATAGCGCCTGTGGCTCCCAGTGGGTGACCCATGGCAATGGCTCCTCCATTCACATTGATCCTGCTTTCGTCAATGCCTAGGTCTTCCATAAAACGAAGAACTACGGCTGCAAATGCCTCGTTCACTTCCATCAGGTCGATGTCACCGATTTCCATTCCTGCTTTTTTCAACGCTTTACGTGTAACAGGCGCTGGCCCGAGAAGCATGATGGTCGGTTCGGTTCCTGTAAGCGCCATGGCGCGGATGCGCGCACGGGGCTTCAGTCCTTGAGCAGCACCGGCTTCTTTGGTTCCAATGAGCGTAAGCGCAGCACCATCAACAATGGCAGATGAGTTGCCTGCGTGATGCACATGATTGATGGCTCCTACTTCGGGGTACTTCTGCAACGCCAATTGATCGAATCCCATGTCTCCCAACTTCTGGAATGCTGGGTTCAGCTTCAAGAGACCTTCAGCAGATGTTCCCGGACGGATCATCTGATCCCTATCGAGCAACACGTTTCCATCTGCGCCATTCACAGAGATGATA
>JBFHEW010000513.1:0-2860 GCA_041583955.1 Bacteroidia bacterium
ACGGTTTTCGGACCAGTTGCCTACACCGACTCGGCAAGCGGGAAACATCTGGCGTTGCGCTGGCTGGCTCACGACCCATCTAACGAACTGCGCACGTTCCATGAACTTAACAGGGCCAAGAATTTTGACGATTATGCAGCAGCACTGGCTCATTATAATTGTCCGGGCCAGAATTTCGCTTATGCCGATACCAAGAACAACATAGCCATTTGGCAACAGGGAAAGTTCAAGGTGGTTCCCAAGGGTCACGGGCGTTTCATATTGGACGGAAGCAATGCTGAGCACAAGAATGAGAAGTTCATTCCACAGTATGAAAATCCTCATATGCTCAACCCTGAGCGTGGTTTTGTGAGCTCAGCAAATCAGGCTCCCACAGATACCACGTATCCGTATTACTACTCGGGCGTTTTCGAGGAGTTCCGCAACCGGACCATCAATCGCTCTCTCCGATCCGACAGTTCCATCTCAATTCAGGATATGATGGATCTTCAGCTGAGCAATTACAACCTGCTTGCCGCAGAAGCCTTACCCATCATGCTTCGCCTTCTTGATACAACCCGGTTTAAAAATCCGGAGGATGAAAGACTCGCATTGAACGAATTGCTGGGTTGGAACTACAGGAACGACCGTGAATTGATAGCCCCGACCATTTTCGAGATTTGGTGGGATGAGTTGAACAACCTGATGTGGGACGAGTTCAATTCAACAGATTGGGATCAGGATAAGTACTACAGATACTCATGGGATGCCATGGTAGGTACGCGAAAAGCCAAGGTTGACATGCGCGATCCGAGGTACGTTTATCCAATGGCCAAGGTAACCATCGACCTATTGGAGAATGATCCTTCTCATCGCGCATTCGATCACCGTTCAACCAATAACCGAACAGAACGTGCCGAAGATGTGGTGAACGATGCATTCTACTGGATGGCCATGAAATTCGGAGACATCATCAAGTATCAGTATAACCGACCGCATTGGGGCTTTTATCAAGGAACCAGGGTCAAACATCTGGCGCGATTGGATGCCCTGAGTTCGAAGAAGCTGGCGGTTGGCGGGAGCGAACATGCACCGAACGCCACCACTGCCACCCACGGACCATCTTGGAGAATGATCGTGGAACTTGACCCGGATGGCCCGAAGGCCTGGGGTGTTTTCCCAGGAGGGCAGTCTGGAAATCCGGGCAGCCGATCATATACCACATCGCTCAGCGCCTGGGCATCGGGAGAATATCACGCATTGAATTTTCTCAAGTCGGCTGACGTGAAACAGCCAGGTTGGATCAGGAAAACATTTAAACCGGAACAAGAATGAATATCTTCGCCCGAATATTGGTCGTAGCAATGTTAACTGCTATTGCGCAAACTTACCTTCCATGGTGGTCTTCGGTTTGCGTAGCATTGGTCGTTGAAGCACTACTGGGAAAAGACGATAGGACATCGTTCTACACCGGCTTCTATGGTGTTTCCATTCCGTGGATGATATTTGCCACTTACATTGATATGAAAAGTGAATCGATATTGACCGTGAGAATATTGGACCTGTTCAGTTTGCCGCAATTCAGTATCGTGATGATCGTATTGACAGGGCTGATAGGCGGATTGGCAGGAGGCGTTGGCTCGATGACGGGCGGATGGATTAAAGCAGCATTTTCAAGAACAGATGGAAACAGGAAATAGTATTTCGTTGGCACTTGGGAGCGGTGGAGCAAGAGGACTTGCTCACATTGGTGTCATTCAAGTGCTGAAAGAAGAAGGATTCAGAATAGGAAACATTGCAGGTACTTCCATGGGCGCATGTGTAGGGGGTATCTACTGTGCCGGTAAACTGGATGTTTTTGAAGATTGGGTTTCAAAACTCAATAGGAGAGAGACGTTACGTCTGATGGATTTCACCATGTCTACACAAGGCGTGCTGAAAGGTCAGAAGGTATTGGAACACCTGAAAACGATTTTGGGAGAGATCAGGATTGAGGATTTCGATATTCCATACACAGCGGTTGCCACCGATGTCCGCGCGAAAGAGGAGATTTGGATGCGAACCGGTGATCTGTATACCGTTATCCGTGCATCGTCTTCCATACCTACTTTAATGATGCCATCCAAACTTAACGACCGTCTATTGATCGATGGTGGGGTGCTCAATCCATTGCCGTTGGAGCCGTTGATGCCCAAGATGACCGATCTGGTTGTTGCAGTGAATATCAATGCCAATTCCGAAGATCACGTTCGTTCGCGCGAGATCAAACTTTCGTCTGTCAACGATAAGTTGCAAGAACAGAGTGAAGAGGAAACCACTGCCTACACCAGCAGAATGGTGAGTACCGTGAAAAGTTGGCTCAACATGAGCAAATCCTCCGAAGTGGATGCGGTACAGGAATCAACGCTCAATTATCTGGGCATGCTCAATAAGACCTACGATTTCATGCAAGACCGAATGTGTGAACAGAGCATTGAGATACACAAGCCAGATATTGTGGTCAACATTCCACGGTCGGTAGGTACCACATTGGAGTTCTACCGCGCCAAGGAAATGGTAGAAGAAGGAAGGTCGGCTGCAAGAAAGGCAATCGCCAATTGGAAACTGAAGCAACTGGCGCAATGACGTTTTTCATTGTCATCATTACCGCATTGGTTTCGTTTGCCGGCTTTCAGAACAGGGAGTTGATGTCCAAGTTGATGTTCAATGCCTATTTGGTAAAACATTCGGGTCAATGGTACCGTGTGGTTTCTCACGCATTCATTCATTCCGGATGGATGCACTTAGGGATAAATATGTGGGTTCTCTGGTTGTTCGGAGGAATAGTGGAAGGTTCGTTCGCTGATTATCGGGGTAACTCAGGGCCGTTCATATACGGGGC
>JBFHEW010000514.1:0-2849 GCA_041583955.1 Bacteroidia bacterium
CTCCTTTCTGCAGGTCGAACGTGTGCAGTTCGTAATGACGCACATCCTCGTGCATGATTCCTCCTATATTGAAATGATCTCCTTTGGTCTCGGTGAGTTCGCCATTGCGGATGAGGTACAGATAACGGTTAGCAGATGAGAACAACAGTTTCTTCTCATCGTGGTCAATGGCGCACAGGGCTATGTCCATTCCGTCATGATTGTCGGTAACGCCATGTTTCTGTTTCAAGGTATTCTGGATTTCGTGATGCAGTCTGTTCAGGATCTCATCTGGCATCTTCCTCAACTCCACATTGACGATATGGTTCAGGTGGTCGTTGCCGATCATACTCATGAACGCGCCCGGAACACCATGACCGGTGCAATCTACCGCAGCAATGAAACTCGTGTTCTGTTGGTGGGCAAACCAATAGAAATCACCACTTACGATCTCTTTCGGGCGGTAGAACACGAAGCTCTGTGGAAGTGACGCTCTGATCTCTTCCATGGATGGCATGATGGCGTCCTGAATGCGTTTCGCGTACTGGATGCTTGAAGTGATCTCGGAGTTCTTTTCCTCTACCGTTCTTTTCTGTTGTTCTATTTCAACATTCTTTCGACCAAGTTCTTCGTTCGCTCTTTTCTTGGTCTGGTACCGACCGTAGATCAGTATCAGCATCAGAATCGCCACTATTGTTACAGCAATGATCATGTTGCGCACGGTCCGTTGTTTGGTGAGTTTCAGGTCCTGAACCTCCTTTTCTTTTCCAAGCAGTTCAATTTCGCGTTGTTTCTGCTCGGTTTCAAACTTCACCTGCATTTCGGCCAGCTCGCGGGCGCTTACCATGCGGTCCATGCTGTCGCGCACGTTCTTGGCCATTTGCTGAAAGTCGTAAGAGCGTTTGAAGTCTCCTGTTTCGGCATAGGTTTCGGAGAGTTTTTCAAACACCGTGATACGGTCTTCGATGCTGCCGTAGTTCTTCGCCTCCTTCAGTGCTCGGGTGAGGTATCTGAGTCCGAGTTCGGGTCTTTTGGTCCGATTATAAATATCACCGATGGATGAAAGCGTGATGGTGCTGTAGCTGTGATCGCCAATCCTGTTCTCTATTCGCTCTGCCTGCAGAAAGTAGTCAAGACTTTTTGCAAGGTCATCCTGCTCCATGTAGAACGCGCCAAGATTATTGAGGGTGCTTATCTGTCCTTTGTCGTCACCAATGCTCCGTTGAAGCGAAAGGGCCTTTTCGGTGTAAGCCAGCGCTTTTTCCTGATTGCCCAATGCCAGGTATACCCCACCGATATTGGAGTTCTTGCCGGCCATCGAGTTCTTGTCTCCAATGCTCTCGCTTATCTTCAGCGAGTTCTCGTAGAATTCGAGTGCCTGCTCAAATTTCTCCTGCTGATAGTAGATGTTTCCAATGTTGTTCAGCGTATTGGCTTCGCCCACCTTATTGCCCAGTTCCCTGAAGAGGGAAAGCGCGCTGAGAAAACTGTCCAATGCCCGTTCCTGGTTACCGTTGCCGCGGTAAATGATGCCGAAATTGTTCAGGGCGTTGGCCATTCCCACTTTGTCTCCGGTCTGCTGGAAGATCTTGAACGCATTCTGGTAATATGCCAATGCCCGGTCGAGGTCGCCTTGGTTCTTATACACCAGCCCCAGGTTATTGAGCGAACTGGCCACTCCTTCCTGATCGTTGATGTCCTGCCTGATTTCGAGAGAGCGCTCGTAGCTGTCAATGGCCTTGGTGTATTGTCCCTGCATGAGGAATACGTTGCCGATGTTGTTGAGCGACAAGGCTTCGTCTTTCCGCGATCTGTTCTTGCGGTCGTTCTCCAGCGCACGGTTATGGAAACTGAGGCTCTTGTCGTAAGCGCCCTTCAATCTGTTAGCTGTTCCGGTGTTATTGTAAATGTGGCTTATCTGATCCTGATAGCCGAGCATTACACTTAAGCGGAGGGCTTCCTTGCTCAGTTCCAACGACCGGTCGGGATCTATGCGCAGCAGCAGTTCACCTGCTTCCACCAGTGCATCAACGCGGGCAGCGTTTCCTTCCTTAAGGGTAGTATTGAGCAGCTTGGTCAGGCTGTCGACCTCGGCCTGTTGTGCCAGTGCACCCGTGGTGCCCAACAGACAGATGCAAAAAAGGAAGATTCTGCTCAGGGATCGCATGGTCACTAAACTACAAGCAAAAAATCAAAGTCGGATGGCCAGTAGCATCACGTCATCAACCTGATCCCGATGTTCACCTTTCCAATCATCGAACGTGCGTGTCAGCTGATTCAGCTGTTCTGCAATAGGCAACGATTTGTTCTCTTCTAGGAAAGCGCGCAACCTACGTATCATGAATTTCTTACCATTCGGCCCCCCGAACTGGTCAACAATACCATCGGAGAACAGGTAGACCACTGTATTCTCTTTGATCTGATGCACGTGGTTTTCGAACGGCTCAGCACTTGCTTGCTCTGCACAGCTTATGGAGACCTTTTCTCCTTCTATCTGTATGAATTTGCCATTCTCCATGATGTACAGAGGCCGTTGGGCACCGGCAAACTCAAGCACCTTCTTCTTCCGGTCAACTTTTATGAGCGCCATGTCCATGCCTTGGTCGCTTTCAAACTCCTTCGCGCTTTGCGCAAATGCCAATTTGATACCCTTGTCCATTTCTTCCAGTACTTCTGAAGGGGAGTTTACCTTCTTTTCGATGATGATCTGGTTCAGAAGGTCGGTTCCGATCATGCTCATGAAGGCTCCGGCCACACCATGCCCGGTACAGTCAACGGCTGCAGCCCACGCTATGTCTCCTTCAGAGAAAACCCAGTAGAAATCTCCACCTACAGTGTCTTTCGGCCTGTAGAAAACGAAATGCTCATCA
>JBFHEW010000515.1:0-2846 GCA_041583955.1 Bacteroidia bacterium
GAGCATTTCTTTGCCCGCAACATGATGCTTGACTCGCTGATCAGGCACAATGCAGATGTGAAGAAAGCATTGGGCAACGCTGTTCAATGGTCGTCCTATCATACCACAGCGGCCGACTCATTGGCCTATTTCCATGTTCTGAAGCCAATAGATGGCTCAACAGAGCGCGTCATGGAAGCATTGAAGGCTACACTGAGCGGAAAAGGCACTTTCAGTCAACAGAACTTAGGCGAAACAATGGTTCTGAAAATGGTTTCGGGGCCTGACCGCACCACCTATTTCGCTATGAAGAATGGGCTCATACTCTCAAGTTCGGAGTTGGAACTCATCAAAGCATCCATTGACCAGCTAAGCAACGGAACATCGCTCAGAAACGATCCAGATTTCAGGAAGGCTGTTGACGCTGCTGGAAAGAATGTGGACGCCAACCTATTCGTCAATTTCAAGAAGTTGCCGTTACGCCTCAAACGGACGCTCCGACCGGACAGGTCCGAACTTGCCACCACCATAGAGAACTTCGCATCGTGGATGGAACTTGACATGAACATGAAATCTGACGGATTCATGTTCAATGGGTTTTCCTATTGCAGCGATTCGCTACCGGAATACCTCGGACTTTTCCTGAACCAGACTCCACAGGACATTTCTTTTCCGGATGTGCTCCCTTCCAACACGGCCTCGTTCCTTTTCTTCGGCATCAGTGATGCCATTTCGTTTTCGAGCAGTTACCGTGCACTACTGCAAAAGACAGGGAAACTGGATGATCTGGAAGCGGAGCTTGATAGTTTGAACGAGCTGTACGGCATCGACATTGAACAGAACATACTGGGCTGGCTCGGAAATTCCTTCGGCATCTGCATTACCGAACCCGCAAGAGAAACGTTTGCAGAAAACAGTTACCTGGTAATGCACACCAAGTCGTCAGAATTGGCCGACAAGCTGCTCAGCGACCTGTGTACTGCAGTGAACGATGTGACCGGAAAAGATGCAGAACCACACACGGTGAACGGCATGGTTATCCATCGTTTTCCGCTGAGTGGTTTGATGGAAAAACTGTTCGGATCGGATTTCGCCACCTACGGAACGCCTCATTATGTCATTATCGATGATCATGTTGTTTTCGGTGTAAGTGCAGCATCGTTGGCCAGCTACCTGCAATTCGTTCAAGCAGACCGTACCCTTGGAAAAGAACTCGCCTTCTCGAGGTTTGCCGAGAATCTGGGTTCAACTTTCAACATCTTCTCCTACAACCAGATAAAACGGTCAGAGAAGATCCTGAACGCGTATCTGAACACCGATTCACAGGATGCCTTGCGGGCCAACCCAGCGCTCATCCGGAATTTTGAAGCATTGGGAATGCAGGTCACATCAACCGGCAGCTCGTTTTATTCGAGTGTATTCCTCAAGTACAACCCCAACGCCACGGCAGTGAAGGAAACCTCGTGGAAAGCGACCATTCCAGGTGGCGCTACCATTGCTCCCGTGTTTGTCAGAAATCATGTAAGTGGCGAAGCTGAAATCCTTGTTCAGGACAGTTCAAACGCAGTGTACCTGTTCAATGTGGCAGGGCAGCAGCTCTTCAGAACACAGATCGCTGAGCCCATCAGGAGCAGACCAACGCAGGTTGATGCCTTTAAAAACGGTAAGCTGCAGTACGTCTTCAATACGGAGAACTACATCTACCTGATAGACAGGGACGGGAATGTGGTGGATGGCTACCCGATAAAACTGCCTGCTTCTGCCATTACCGACCTTGCCGTATTCGATTACGATAATGATAAGGACTACCGGTTATTGATAACCTGTAGCAACAAACACATCTACAATTTCGACATAAAGGGAAAAAGAGTGAACGGATGGCGCCACAACAGTGCCTCCGACCCAACTATCCATCCATTTCAGCACCTCCTCGTTTCGCAAAAGGATTACCTGATAACGGGAGAAAGCAATGGCAAGATGCATTTACTTGACCGAACAGGAAAGAACCGCGTAACGGTGCAGGACCGGGTTGATGCATCCAAGAACAACCGGTTGCAAGCATTCAAGTCGACTGAAGCTGCCTTTACAGGGGTTTACATAACCGACACCCAGGGCAGGATACACCGCATAAGTTTGGATGGCGAAGTGAAACCAATGGACCTTGGCAAATTCAGCCCAGAACATCACTTCCTGGTTTCCGATCTTGATAAGGACGGCAAACCGGAATTCATCTTCTCCGACCTGAACATGCTGCAGGTATTCAACTACAAGAAGCAGAAGCTGTTTGAACAGCGGATCGACCCTTCGGCCACAGTGCCGTTCATCATAGATATGGGAACGTCTGGCAAGGGCATCGGTTATTGCTTTGAAGATCCGGAGCAATTGATCGTTTACGACCACAAAGGTCAGGTGAAGGAAGGGTTCCCATTGAGCGGGAAATCGGTCTTTGACGTATTCCGCTCAGAGCAGGATGTGTTCGTTGTAACGATGGCAACAGACTCCACGCTGTCCATACAGGCCATTCGCTACTGAAAGTTGCTATCTTAGCAAACTATCGCAACTCAAACCAACCGACATGAGAATATTGCAATTCCGTAGCATTGCTGCGCTTTTCCTCTTTTGCGGAATCCTCTCCAGCCTTTCGGGCTGCTACAAGGACACCTTCGATCTGGACCGCATGAGAGACGACATGATAACGTGGGAGCCGGACATTGCCTTCCCACTAGTTTTCTCCGTTTTGGATGCGGAAGAGATCATCAGCGCCTCCGATTCCACCAACATCTACCAATACGACAGCGATAACTTCATCACGCTGATCTATCGGAAAAGAGTGTTTTCTCAACCGGTGAACGACTTTTTTCAGTTGC
>JBFHEW010000516.1:0-2844 GCA_041583955.1 Bacteroidia bacterium
GAACATCTATCCGGTGGATAGTGAGCATTCGGCCATTTTCCAATGTCTGGTGGGCGAGTTCCACAATCCGATCGAGAAGATCTATCTCACAGCTTCTGGCGGTCCGTTCCGTGGTCAAACCCGCGAGCAGTTGGCTTCGGTTACCAAAGCCCAGGCATTGAAACACCCTAATTGGGACATGGGCGCCAAGATCACCATTGATAGCGCCAGCATGATGAACAAAGGGTTGGAGGTGATAGAGGCAAAATGGCTTTTCAACCTCAGACCCGAACAGATCGATGTGATCGTTCATCCGCAAAGCATCATACACAGCATTGTTCAGTTTGAGGATGGCAGCATGAAGGCCCAGATGGGTTTGCCTGATATGAAACTGCCTATTCAGTTCGCGCTGGGCTACCCGAACCGTTTGAAATCGGATTTTCCTCGTTTCAATTTCTTGAATTATCCGCAGCTCACTTTCGAGCAGCCTGACAGCCAAACGTTCCGTAACCTTGCTTTGGCATTCGAGGCCATGAAATTGGGCGGAAACATGCCTTGCATCCTCAATGCTGCCAACGAAATTGCCGTGGATGCCTTCCTGAAGGACAAGGTGAGTTTCCTTGGCATGTCTGACATCATTGAGCAAAGCATGCAACGCGTTACTTTCATAAAAAAACCTAATTACAACGACTATGTGGCAACAGATGCGGAAACTCGCAGGTTAGCCCTTGAAATTATCAACTAATGGACATTCTGATACAAGCATCTCAGTTCTTTCTGAGCCTTTCCATCCTTATCGTGCTGCACGAATTCGGACACTTCATTGCCGCCAAATCGTTCGGCATGCGCGTAGAGAGTTTCTACCTCTTCTTCAATCCGTATTTCTCGTTGGTGAAGAAGAAGATCGGTGACACGGTTTACGGCATCGGTTGGGTACCGCTGGGCGGATACGTGAAAATTGCGGGCATGATCGATGAGAGCATGGACAAGGAACAGATGTCCAAACCTGCCGAACCATGGGAATTCCGTTCAAAACCGGCTTGGCAGCGATTGATCGTAATGATAGGTGGCGTAACGGTGAACGTGATCCTTGCCGCGCTGATCTACTGGATGGTACTCTTCGTGTATGGAGAAACCTACCTGCCCACCAAGAACGTGAAATACGGTATCATGTGCGACAGTCTGGCCTTGGAAATGGGGCTACAGAATGGCGACAAGATCCTATCGCTCGATGGCCGCGAAATCGAAAACTTCTCGAAGGTTCCAATGGAGATAATCCTGAACGAAGTGAAAACCATTCAGGTGGAGCGAAATGGAGCAATGGAAGATGTTCAGATCCCTGACGGGATGATGAGCGAATTGATAAAGGCACCCGGTCTGATCTCGGTACGGATTCCGTTCTACGTGGACAAATTCACTCCCGGATCGGTTGCCAAGGAGGCCGGGTTCGAAAAAGGAGACCAGATCGTAGGGCTTAACGACAGTACCATCATGTTCTTCGATGCATTCAAAACCGCGTTGCAGGAGTTCAAAGGGCAGGAAGTGAGTGTGAACGTATTGCGCGATGGCGAAGCGAAAAGCATTGCCGTAACTGTTCCGGATGACGGTCTGCTGGGTGTTTATCCGAAAGGTGATCTGAGTGAGTTCTTTGAATTGGCAGAGATAAAGTATGGCTTCTTTGAGAGTTTCCCGAAGGGAATTGAAAAGGCAGGGCAGACCTTGGTGAACTACGTGAAGCAGTTGAAATTGCTCTTTTCGCCATCGAACAAAGGCTACGAAAGCCTGGGAGGTTTCCTCACCATCGGTAGCATTTTCACTACTTCGTGGGATTGGCATCACTTCTGGAACATCACCGCCTTTCTGAGCATTCTACTGGCAGTGATGAACATCCTCCCGATACCGGCTCTGGATGGTGGCCATGTGATGTTCCTGCTTTATGAAATGATCACTGGCAGACCAGCAAACGAGAAGGTGCTGGAAGTGGCGCAGTACATCGGGATGATACTATTGTTCACCTTGCTGTTGTTCGCCAACGGAAATGATATTTACAAGCACTTCTTCAAGTAGGATTTGATTAGCTGGACCGCACAGACCAATCTAGCCAGTCACCCTGAATTTATTTCAGGGTCCGAAAAGATGCTGAAACGAGTTCAGCATGACGCAGCCTTCGGTCTGACGTTTATCCTTTTTCTCCTTTTGCCATTATCCTCAATGGCACAGGCTGAATTGGATAGTACCGAAAATACGAAGGTTCTCATCATTCCGTTCGAGGAAAAACTGTTCTACTGCGACATCATGCGCGACCTGACCGAGGTCAATCAGCTGAGCAAGCAGGAGGTCTATCACCGTTTCAGAAACGAAGCGCAGTTGAGTTTGAAAGCCGCCTTGAAAGACAGCATGGAAACCGCTTCGTTCCATTCGTCAGACAGCTTGAAACACGATGAGTTGGTGAACATCTACGAGGTGCTGGGCTATGATTTCCTTCCGGTTCCGGTAGTTGAGGAGCAAGGAGAAAACGGGAAAAAGAAAAATGCGCAATCTGCAGCATCAAAGCGAGAAGTCGGTGTTCGTGAAGGTCATGTGGTTGCGGAGCGCCAGGTAGTGGAACGCTACATGAGTGCCAAGCTGAAAAGCCCCGAAGTACTGCAACAACTGCATTCTACCTACGGCTTCAACCGCTTCATTTTCATCAACCAGATGGACGTGAAAATGGACCTTTCAGACCCCGAAAACGCCTTCATCGACCCGAAACGGGTGGTGGCTTTCCATTACAGCATCATGGATAAGGATGGAAAAGCAATCAATGGCGGTTTGGCCTCCGAGCAATTTGCTGGCACGGAAAGCCGATTGAATCATATCATTGGC